>JAISBQ010000054.1 GCA_031266115.1 Bifidobacteriaceae bacterium | reverse complement strand
GTCGACTTCGACACGGTCCAAGTCGGCGCAAACTCCGCATTCCACCGCGTGACGAGGGTTGGTCGGAAGTCAGTCTTTTGCAGCACCTACGATGATATGACCCGCGATGTAGCAGCGGGCCGTGACATCCCCGTTGGAGTTGGTCGATTGGACTTGCCTGAGTCATCGGGGCGAGGGACGTTGTATGTGGCGGATTCGGCACCTGGAGCGTGGCGAGAGGTGCTCGATCGGCGTCCCATAGTGACATTGGATGACATTCTCACTCGGCAGCGCGTTGAGCTTGCGTCGAGCTGTACTGTTGTCGACGTTGTCGACAGTACTCAAGGTCGAGCCACCCTGACTAGTTCGAAGCGACCCGATACACTCGATGTCGCAAAGCGTCTCGCCGAGAAGGGTCGCGGCGGCATCAAGTACTGTCTTAGCAAGCACCTCACCGCGAATGGCTTCGCCCTGTTCGGTCCGAAGGGTGCACACGACCTCGAAGACCCTGATGCGGGATCGTGGAAAGAGAACGCCGTCGTACCTGCTCTCCAGGATCCCGAATTGCTGGCGACTCTGGAGTGGCGAGATTGCCACGACAAGCAACTCCCGATCATTCTCAAGCGCTTCCCGCCCACTCCGGAGTGGCTGATTCGATCCTCGCCAAAGTCGTCGTCGCCGCCCACTTCCGCTGCCCTACCTCAGTCGTAGACGACGGGATTGGCGAGACTGTTGCTGCAGCCGTTTGGGCGCGGACATCCGTTCTGTCAACCTGATGCAAGCATCTGGCAGCCCTCGGCCTGATCTGCGCTCATGCCGCGCTCTGCGGTCGCCCAGAGTGAATGACATCGATGTAAGTATTCTGTCGCGTGAGATTGAAGACAGTTCTGGGCACCTGAATTGCGCCCGAGTTCATGGATATGTACTCTGGGCCGGTCGATGCGCTTGCAGCTGAGGCTCGCCCCTCCCAAGCGCTCGACGGCAAGCTTGGCCTCCCCAAGAGGCCGCGTCGCTACCGCCCAGGAAGATGTGGTTGAGTCCGATGCCTCTCACGAGCGTCATGCCGCGATCCCTCGAGTTGGATCGCGCGCTGATGCAGATTCGCGACGGGGCTCTGCGCGTCACGATCATCAACAGGATGAGCGAGGCGGCACGTCGAGTCAAGGACGGTGAGGCAGCCCGCATAGTCACGGCCTCGCGACGGATGACCGACCTGTGGGCACTCGCCGCCGCCAACGGATTGGAGCCGGCTTTGGAGAGCGGTGTGGAGGTGGTGGGGGACCGGCTCCTGGGGTTGTTGCCCGCTGGTGCTTGGGCGGGCGACGAAGCCCCGACGCTTGCGGTTGACGATTTGAGCATTAGCGGGGACACAATGAATCGGCTGGTTGCGAGGTGCGCGCGCGTCGCAAGCGATGAAGAAGACAAGGAAGAGAGACAGAAAAGGGTAGAGAAATTCGCACTGATTGACCTCGGCGAGAACGCTGTCGTGGAGGACATCGCTCAGATTCATCGGCATTTTGCTCTCGCCTTCGGGAGGAATGCGATGCCGTACGCCACCGATTTCGTGTTATCGGACTTCCTTGAGATCTCTGTGTCACAGGTGCGCCGGCTCCTCTTAGACCCGGCGTGCCGAGTGATAGATGTCACGGGTGCCCATGCCGCCGGAACGCCGACCTGGACCTGTTCGTTGTTTCCTGTTGGAGCGCTTCGTGACCGTTTTTTCGACGAGCTCGGTGCGGCTCACCGCTTGGTCACGGTTGCTAAGGTGCGATTGTTCGCAGTCTCGTCGCTGGGTCGCGATACCGTCCGACTTGTGCCGATGGTGCTGACGCGCGAGCTGCCTGCCGACGGTCTCGGCGAGTGGCTGAGTGGGCAGAGTGTCGAGCTGCCCACGGGGCGGTGGCCGCGGAGAGAAGCGCTAACCGCAGCGGCGAGTCTCGTGTCGATGGTGTTGTCCTCGACGCTGTTCGCGGTGTTTCGTGATCACCTCAAGGAAAAGCACAGGCTTGGGGTCGGTGAGGACCGTGACTTCATTCAGCTCGCCGCCGGGAGACGGTTTGCCGATGTGGTGCGGCCAGCTTCCGCGTGTAGCCTGGAGTGCCTGGTCAAACGGAATGCGGGACGTGATCATGCCCATCGCGCGACGCCCACTCGGCTATTCACCTGGCCTGTGCGTCGCCCTCCTGGCCGCGAACGGCACTACGTCATTGCTAGTGACGATGTAGTGGAGCCGGTGATAGACGCGATCCGCGAGGCGGACGATGACGTCATGTCGATCGAGTCTCTTGCCGAAAGGACGGGGAGTTCGCCAGAAGCCATCTCGGTCGCTGTGGATATCCTCAACGACAACGGCTCCGTGGTCAGCGAGTTCAAGGGAACCGATAATGGCGTCAAGAGAGGACACAGACTTGCCGAGCGCCTACTCGAGGATCCCGATTACAAGAATCTGTTCCCCGAGAGCCCCCGCGGCGCACGCTTCGCCGAGAACTCCCACTTGATCGAGCCCGCGACACCACCGCCCATCCCCCAACACGAGTCCATCTAGACCCGTCACCCCTCAGCAACCCGATGTCACCTGTAGCCTCCGCTCCGCACCTGGCCGATGCTGTCAGGGGGATCGCCACGTGTCTGGGAGATGCTGCCCGTGACCTTGCTGGCTTCACCAGGAGCGACCCAGACGCGCAGGCGCGATTCGCGCTGTCAGCTAGTCGCGTGATCGCGAGATTTGGTGACTTGGACAGGTGCGCGCGTGCTCATGGTTTTCAGCGCAGCAAGGATGAGGCCACTCGTGCGGTGATCGCCTTCTTCACGCTGGCCGATGTCGTGCGAATCGCGAGCCCAAATCCCGGCGTCACGTGGTGTGGCATATTGACATCCGCAGTTTCCGGGCTCGGTGACAGGTGCGCGGTGTTTTCCCCTCCGGCAGGTGCTTCTCGGCTCGTGAACCGGTGGATCCGACGGGTCTCGCAAGACCACGTGGACGATGTGGAGGAGGCCTTCGGTGATTTGTGTCGGCTACTTGACCCTCTTGATGAGCACCGACTGAAGAGCGTTTTCGCCAGAGCACTGAGAGCGATCTGCCGCCGGTATAACGTCCGCCGTGGAGGCAAGCACTCGATGTCCGTCCTGGTGACGAGTGATGTCGCCGCCGCATTGGGGGTTGGGCTCGGGGACGTGGCCGCCATGGCCGACCGCCGGGAGGTGGTCTCGGTCACCACGTGGGCAGGTGAGATGGTCTATCCGGAGTTTCAGTTCCATGGCGGCACGGTATGTCCAATCGTGGCGAGGGTGCTCCGGGACATTGCCGCGAAACCGTGTGCGGCGACGGGAATGAGGCCAGACAGATGGGTTGGTCTCCACGGCTGGTCGTTGGCGCTCTTCTTGGATCACGTTCTTCGTGGTCACCGTCACGGTGTGGAGCTCGACCATGCGGGGACCATTGAGGAACTACTTCGGTCCACAACACTGTGGAGGCCGCAGCTGGCGGCGGCGCGGACTGGCACCCTCGACGGGATCAACGGATCCAAGCGCACAACGATCGCGGCCGGCCGGACCATGCACAGGGTGACACGAGTGGGTTGGAACCCCTGCTACTTCTCGGCGTACACACGAGATCCGGTGAGCGGTGAGATCCCCTTGGAGACCGGGCGGCTGGACTTGCCGGCGTCGTCAGGTGAAGGGACGTGGTATCTCGGCGACCGAGAGACAGGCGTATGGCGGGAGGTTCTGGACCAGTACCCGGTGGTGACGTTGGAGGAGATTCTCACGAAGCAACGCGTCGAGTTGGCCCCAAAGGTGCGGGTCGGCGGCATCGTCGATGTCACCGGAGGAGGTGCGCGCTTGACTGCGGTCCACCGCCGGGCGACTACGTTGCATGTGGCGCGGCGCCTCCGTATCGATGACAACGCCGCGGGTGTCAAGTACAGCCTCAGCAAGGAGCGCCGCGCCAACGGCTTTGCCTTGTTTGGGACGGCCGGAGAGCAAGACCTGAGAGCCACCGACCACGGAGAGTGGGACCAGAAGGGCCGCGCCATCCCGGCTCTCCAGGACCCCCATCTGTGGACGGTTCTCAAGTGGCGTGAGGATAACGACCCTCTTCCTATCGTGCTCAAGCGCTTCCCGCCAACCCCACCACCCGCGCCGTAGCCCGCCACCCCACCCCACCCGTCCGGTAGCCTGGGGGGTCGCCTGCGCGTCTGGCCGTGGGCGCGGGCCGGGGGAAAGGATGTCGCATGCCAGCGATCGTTGTGGTTGGTGCCCAGTGGGGGGATGAGGGGAAGGGCAAGGCGACCGATCTGCTCGGCCCCGACGTGGACTATGTGGTCAAGTACAACGGCGGCAACAACGCCGGCCACACCGTGGTGATCGGCGAGGACACCTACGCGCTGCACCTGCTTCCGTCCGGCATCCTCACGCCCGGTGTCACCCCGGTGATCGGCAACGGCGTCGTGGTGGACTTGGAGGTGCTGTTCCAGGAGATCGACGCGTTGGCGGCGCGCGGCATCGATACGTCGCGGCTGGTGGTCTCGGCGAACGCCCACGTGATCCCGTCCTACAACCGGACCATCGACAAGGTCACCGAGCGGTTCCTCGGCAAACGCCAGATTGGGACCACCGGCCGCGGGATCGGTCCCACCTACGCGGACAAGATGACCCGCGTTGGCATCCGGGTCCAGGACCTCTTCGATCCGCCCATCCTGCGCCAAAAGGTTGAGGGCGCCCTCATGGGCAAGAACCACCTGTTGGTCAAGGTGTACAACCGCCGCGCGATCGACCCCGCCGAGATTGTCGCCGAGCTGGAATCGTACGTCCCGCGCCTCGCCCCCATGGTCGCCGACACCGCGCTCCTGCTCAACGACGCCCTCGACCGCGGCCAGACCGTCCTGTTCGAGGGTGGGCAGGCAACCATGCTGGATGTGGACCATGGAACGTATCCGTTCGTGACGTCATCGTCGGCGTGTGCCGGGGGAGCCGCCACGGGAACGGGAGTGGGCCCCACGCGGATCGATCGGGTCGCCGCCGTCCTTAAGGCGTATGCCACCCGCGTAGGTTCGGGTCCATTCGTGACGGAATTGGACGATGCCGACGGCCAGCGCCTGCGGAAGGCCGGCGGCGAGTACGGGGTCACCACAGGCCGGCCGCGCCGCTGCGGCTGGTTCGATGCGCCGGTTGCCCGATACGCGACACGGATCAACGGGGTCACCGACATTGTGCTGACCAAACTCGATGTGCTCACCGGTTGGGAGGAGATCCCGGTCTGCGTCGCCTATGACGTGGACGGCGTGCGCCACGACCAGCTTCCCGTCTCCCAATCAGACATCCACCACGCCACACCCATCTACGAGCGCCTGCCCGGCTGGTCGCAGGACATTACCGGTGTACGCGCGTTCGCTGACCTGCCTGCCGCCGCCCAGCGCTACGTCGAGGCGGTCCAAGACTTGGCCGGCCAACGCGTCTCGGTGATCGGTGTGGGACCGGCGCGAGACGCCATCGTGGTCCGCCATCGACTGGTGGGATGAGCGCGGTCCCCGCCAGGGATCCCGGCACGATGCACCACCTCGGCACTTCCCGCCGCCCAGGGTGAGCGCGGTCCCTGCCAGGGGTCCCGCCACCGGGCGGGCATGTCCGGCTAGGCTGTAGCTCGATGTCGGGCGCGAGTTCCTGAGCCACCTGTGGGCGGAACGCCTGGGGCGCGTGTGCGGCACCGTCTGACCGGCGCATGGCAAGGGGCTCCACGCAGGGCCGTGGGCCCTGTCTGCGCGCCGGGATGACCGAGGGAAAGACCGACAGAATTTTGAGACGGAAGGCCACGAGATATGACTGTTGCAGATACCTCCGTCGCTGCTATTGCAGCGACGGCTCCTACCACCAATGCCGAGCTCATTCGGTGGGTCGCCGGGGTGGCGACAAAGACCCAACCGAAGGAGATCGTATGGTGCGACGGCTCCGAAGAAGAGTGGACGCGCCTCACCGATGACATGGTTGCCTCCGGCACCTTCATCCGCCTAAACCCTGCTAAGCGCCCCAACTCGTTCCTGGCTCGCTCCCAGCCCAGCGACGTTGCCCGCGTGGAATCGCGGACGTTCATCTGTTCCGAAAAGGAGATCGATGCCGGCCCCACCAACAATTGGGCGGATCCGGCTGAAATGCGCCACACTCTTGCTGGAGTGTTCGAGGGCGCTATGCGGGGACGCACCATGTATGTGGTGCCGTTCTCGATGGGGCCGCTCGGCGGCAACATCTCGAAGCTGGGGATCGAGATCACCGATTCACCGTACGTGGTGGTGTCGATGCGCATCATGACCCGCATGGGCACCGATGCGCTCAACCTGATGGTCCCCGGTACCGAATGGGTCCCCGCTGTCCATTCGGTGGGCTATCCGTTGATCGACGCCAACGGCGCCCGCCGGCCTGATGTCGCCTGGCCCTGCAACGACGACAAGTACATCACGCATTTCCCCGAGACGCGTGAGATCTGGTCGTATGGCTCGGGCTACGGTGGCAACGCGCTGCTCGGCAAGAAGTGCTACGCGTTGCGCATCGCCTCGGTGATGGCCCGTGCCCAGGGCTGGATGGCCGAGCACATGCTGATCCTCAAGCTGACCGCCCCGGACGGCAACACCTACGTGGTGACCGGGGCGTTCCCGTCAGCCACCGGCAAGACGAACCTCGCCATGCTGGTCCCGACTCTGCCCGGGTGGAAGGTCGAGACCGTGGGCGACGACATCGCTTGGATGCGGCCCGGCGAGGACGGCCGCCTGTATGCGATCAACCCGGAGAACGGCTTCTTCGGTGTGGCTCCCGGCACGTCCATGAAGACCAATCAAAACGCGATGCTGTCCATGACGGAGAATTCGATCTTCACGAATGTCGCATTGACGGACGATGGCGATGTGTGGTGGGAGGGTATGACGGATGAACCCCCAGCCCACCTGATCGACTGGCAGGGTCAGGATTGGACCCCGGATTCGGGTCGGGTTTCCTCGCACCCGAATTCGCGTTTCACCGCGCCGGCTTCCCAATGCCCGATCATTGCCCCCGAGTTCGAGGACCCGAAGGGCGTCCCGGTGGACATCATCTTGTTCGGCGGGCGCCGGGCCACCAATGTTCCCGTGGTCAACCAATCGCTCGATTGGGAACACGGGGTGTTTGTGGGAGCCACGGTGTCCTCCGAGCAGACGGCCGCGGCCGAGGGAACGGTTGGTGCCTTGCGCCGCGATCCGTTCGCCATGCTCCCGTTCTGCGGCTACAACATGGCCGACTATTGGGCTCACTGGTTGGAGATGGGCGAGGTGCTGGGTGACAAGGCACCCAAGATCTTCCAGGTCAACTGGTTCCGCAAGGACGCCAACGGCAAGTTCATTTGGCCGGGATTCGGCGACAACTCGCGCGTGTTGGCGTGGGCTGTGGGCAGGGTGTCGGGACAATTGCAGGCCCGCCAGACCGCCATCGGCCAGTTGCCGCTTCGGGGCGATCTGAACGTCGATGGACTCGGGCTGACCGAGAACCAGCTCACCGAGCTGTTCTCCATCCCGCTGGACGGCTGGCTGACCGAGACCGACGGGGCTGAGGCCTACTTCGCCCAGTTCGGCGATCGCCTGCCGGCCGAGATGTCCGTCCAAGTCCAGGCCCTGCGTGAGCGTTTGGAGGCCGCCAAGTTCGCGCAGTGACCCCACCTGCTTCACCGACGATGACGGCCCGCACTCCAGGGGCATCGGCCTCAGGTGCGGGCCGTCATCGTCCGCGGGCGGGCGAGTACGGGCCGAGCGAGCGAACACTTCGCCGCACCCCGCGCGTGTTGGCCCGGTCGGGCGAGAGCGACACATCCAGGTGCCCTAGGGTTGAGCCGTGAGAATTCTGGTTATCGGCTCTGGTGCGCGCGAGCACGCCATTGTCCGCGCACTTGCCCTAACCCCCGCCGGCGAGCCGACCGGCAACACCCTGTTCGCCGCTCCCGGCAACCCCGGCATCGGTGAGTTGGCGGAGCGCACATCCGTCGACATCATGGACCCCGTGGCCGTCGCCGCCCTCGCGGTCGAGCTGGGGGTGGACTTGACGGTGATTGGCCCCGAGGCACCCCTCGTTGCCGGTGTCGCCGATGGCGTTCGGGACGCGGGAATCCCCTGTTTCGGCCCCTCGATCAACGCGGCCCAGCTCGAAGGATCCAAGTCCTTCGCGAAGGAGATCATGACGGCCGCGGGTGTACCCACGGCCGCGGCACTGACCGTCCGCACGGCCGCGGCTCTCCCGGCGGCGCTCGATCAATGCGGTGCCCCCTATGTGGTGAAAGACGACGGCCTCGCGGCAGGCAAGGGCGTGGTGGTGACCGAGGATCGGGCGGCAGCGTTGGCCCATGGCGAGAGGATTCTTGCCGCCGGTGGCGCCGTGGTGGTCGAGGAGTACCTGGATGGACCGGAAGTCTCGTTGTTCTGTGTCACCGACGGCACCACGGTGGTGCCGCTGGCTCCGGCACAGGATTTCAAGCGCGTCGGCGAGGGGGATAAGGGGCCGAACACCGGCGGGATGGGTGCCTATTCGCCCCTGCCATGGTCGCCGCCCGGCCTCGTCGACGAGGTGCTCGCCACTGTGGCGCGGCCTACGGTCGCGGAGATGGCCAAGCGCGGAATCCCCTTCCAGGGCCTGTTGTACTGCGGCCTGGCGTTGACTGCCAAGGGTGTGCGGGTGGTCGAATTCAACGTGCGGTTCGGCGATCCCGAGACCCAGGTGGTGCTGGCGCGGCTCCGCTCGCCCCTGGCCGAGCTGTTGATGGCGGCCGCGCGGGGGGAACTTGCCGACCATCCGGCGTTGGAGTGGAGCGATGATGCGGCCGTGGTCGTGGTGATCGCGGCGGAGAACTATCCGGCGCGGCCGGTCACTGGGACGGCGATCGAGGGTGTCCATCGGGCGTCGCAGGTGCCCGGCGGCTATGTGCTCCAGGCGGGTACCGACCTGGACAAGGGGGGACGTCTGGTCTCGGCCGGCGGGCGTGTGCTGAGCGTGGTGGGCCTCGGCCCCACGTTGGATGAGGCCCAGGCGACCGCCTATCTTGGTGTCGCCAGGGTGCACCTAGCCGGTTCCCACTTCCGCAGCGACATCGCGGCGGCCACATCTCGCGGCCTGCGCGGCGGCACCCCGCCGGCCTGAGCCGGGGACGCTCCGCGGATGATCGGGGTGGGCAGGTAGAGGGTCGTTCGCGCGGCGGCGGTCGGCGCGGTGAGCCTGGCGGTCGCGCTGGCCCCCACGGCCTGCACCGCGGACGATGACGTCGCCTCCTTGGCGGCGCGGCCCGCCGCCCCGGCGTTGGGCGGCCCTAGCCGAGATTCTTGCGGCTGCCGAAGCCCCATTCTGGCAAGCCTGGAACGCGGGGGCGGCAAGCGCCCCCGCGCCCCGCGCCCCGCACATCGCACGTCGAGTTTCAGGTTTGCGGGCTGAAACTAGCTGATCTGGCCCGCAAACATGAAACTCGACGGTCTGGAGGGCCCCATGCTTCGGCGAGTTTCACCTTTTGGGGCCGAAACCGCCCACGGGAGCCCGCAAACCTGAAACTCGGCGGCAACGCGTCGCGCGGCTGGGTCCTTGTCGGCGACGGCGTTCGCGAGGATCGTGGCCGGGCGACCGGGCCTTGACAGGTCGCCGGTGGCGCTTACTGCGCCAGGCCGTCTATCACCTCAGCGCCGGGGAGTTCGGCCAGCAGCTCGCCGGGGAGCACGATCTTGCCGCCCCGCACGCCGGATCCGATGATCGCCGGGCCACGCGTCGTGGCGCCGTGATCAACGAGTAGCCGCCAGGTCGCGGGGAGTCCGGGTGGAGTGATCCCGCCGTATTCCATGCCGGAGCGTTCTACTGCCTGGTCGACCGCCATGAACGAGGCCTTGCGCACATCGAGCAGGCGTTTCGCCGCGTTGTTGATGTCCGCCCTGGTGTCAGCCCGGATCGCCAGCGCTGCGACCCTCTCTTCTCCCGCGCGCTTGCCAACAACTACCACGCAGTTGACCGATGCCTCGGGCGGTAGCCCGTAGGCCTCGGTCAGGGCGGCCGTGTCGGCCAGAGCCGGGTCGATGGCGACCACCCCGACGGCCGGTGCGATGTCGGGGCGGGCGGCAAACCATGAGGTGAGGGCCGCCATCGTGCACGGGGCGAGGAGTTCTGGATGGTCCAGTGGAGGTAGGGGTGTCAAGCCGGGGAAAGCGGGCAGGTCAGTGGGCATGCGGGAGCGCTCCTGTCGAGGACGACGGGTCGGCCACACTTTACCGACCCCACTCCACCTCGCGCCGAGTCGCATCTTCGTCACGCCTTCGCTGAACGCCCCGATGTGCCCCAGCCCACCTCGGGCCGAGCAAACTCGCCCGACCCGGCACCCAGCCCCCGACGATGGCGATCGCTGGCCTCCCGCCGAGAGTCTCTGGTGTGGGGGCGAAACCGAGGGGCAGGGTGGTGGGCAGCAGCTGGAGTGTCGGCCGTCGACCGACACGCCAGCGCCGGTGCCGTGCGCGGGCGCAGGCAAGGAGATGGATAGCGCCGCCGCGTCCTAGGATGGCCGCGTGCACCAGACTCTCCCCGTTGATCTGCCCGGCTGGACGCATGTGGCGGGCGGCAAAGTCCGCGACATCTACGCTCCCGAGGGGGCGCATCCGCTGGGGGACGTGGTGCTGATTGTCGCCTCGGACAGGATCAGCGCTTTCGATCATGTCCTCGCCACACCCATCCCGGACAAGGGTCGTGTGCTCACCCAGTTGACCGCGTGGTGGTTCGAGCAGCTGGCTGGCATCGTCCCGAATCACCAGGTGAGCCTCGATGTGCCCGATGCCGTACACGGACGTGGCATGATCGCCCGCCGCCTCGACATGGTCCCCGTCGAATGCGTGGCGCGAGGCTACCTGACCGGGTCGGGCCTGGCGGAATACCGACAGACTGGCGAGGTGTGTGGGATCCGGCTGGCTCCGGGGCTGGTGGACGGCTCGCGCCTCGCGCCACCGATATTCACCCCCGCCACGAAGGCAGCAATCGGCGACCACGATGAGAACGTGTCGTTCGAGGTGGTCGCGGCGAGTATCGGCCAGGCCCGCGCAGCCGAGCTTCGGGACCTCACCTTGTCGCTGTACCGGCGGGCCGAGGAGATCGCACGGGAGCGGGGGATTCTCCTCGCTGACACAAAGTTCGAGTTTGGCCTCGATCCGGCCACGGGTGAGGTGGTTCTTGGCGATGAGGTGTTGACTCCGGATTCGTCCCGGTTCTGGGCCGCGGCCACGTGGGCGCCCGGCGGGCCGCAGCCGAGTTTCGACAAGCAGTGTGTTCGCGACTGGCTCGCCCATGATTCGGGTTGGGATCGCCGGAGTGACGCGCCGCCGCCCCCGCTCCCGGACACGGTTGTCGACCGCACGCGCGACCGCTACCTGGACGCGTACGAACGCCTGACTGGCCACCGGCTGCCCTGACCTCGGCCCTGACCTCGGCCGCGCCATTCGCCAGGTGTGCCGACGATGACGCACCCACCACCCGACGCACCCACCACCCGCCACACCTGCCCACGCGAGGACTCGTGATCGGCACAGCACTCATCGCAGGCGGAGCCGACGCTGCGCGCCTGCCCACGCGAGAAGCTGTGTCAGCGGGGAACCCAGGGTAGACAATGCAGAAAACCGAGACAGACAATGGGCAGATGGGCCTGAACATCAAGAACCCGCGTACCCACGCCTTGGTCAGGCGCCTCGCTGAGGAGACCGGCGCCACCCAGACCCGCGCCGTCGAAGTCGCTGCCGCGGACCATCTCCGGCGCATCGATGAAGACCGTGCTCAACCCGGGACCGCGGCCCGCGCGACGGCGATCTTGCAGGTCGCCTCCGGGTACCGGCGCCGCCTGGCCGATGAGGATCGGACCCGACTCGCGCGCGGTACGGACGAGCTCTACGACGATGCGGGGCTTCCCCGGTGATCGTGGACACATCCGCCCTGATGCGATCCTCCTCCAGGAGCCGGCCAGTCGCCGCCTTGCCGAGGCACTTGCCGCAGCGGACGAAGCCCTGATTTCCGCCGCCAGCCTAGTGGAGTTGTGTGCGGTGGCGGACTCGCGCCACTCGCCCGCTAGCCCCGCGCCAGGCGTGTGATCCCGCTGGTTGGGCGTCGCCCAAGTGACGGGCAGCCCAAGAGGGTCGCCGGCCAATCCGGTCGGTCCGGATGTCATGGTCCGCGGGCGAGCGGATGCTGACCGCCACGTCATCGCTGCAGGTGCCCCTGCCCGGTACCCTGATCCCTGGCCGATGCCGTACCCCGCCGTCTCGCAAGGAGTCGCCCCATGCCTCGGGTGATCGTCGATGTCTGTCTCAAACCCGAAATCCTCGATCCCCAGGGGAAGGCTGTCAAGGCGGCGCTGGCCCGGCTGGGCTACACAGGCATCGACGATGTCCGCCAAGGAAAGCGCTTCGAGTTGACCCTGGATCACGAGCCCACGCCGGCCGATCTGACCGCGATCACTGAGGCCGCAGGCACACTGCTGTCGAATCCCGTGATCGAGGATGTGGTGTCTATCCGCGTTGAACCGTCGGCGCCCCCCTCATCGCCTCCAGGGCAACTGCCTGCGCCCGCGCCTGCGCCTGCGGCCCGTCCGGCCGCGCCCGGCGGGTCCGGCCAATGACCCGCATCGGGGTGGTCACCTTCCCTGGCACGTTGGACGATCGCGATGCCCTGCGCGCCGTGCGCCTCGCTGGGGCCGAGGGAATACCGCTGTGGCACGCCGACCCCGACCTTCACGGGGTGGACGCCGCGATCCTGCCCGGGGGATTCTCCTACGGCGACTACCTGCGCGCCGGCGCGATCGCGCGATTCGCGCCCGTGATGGAGTCGATCATCGCGGCGGCCAAAGACGGCATGCCCGTGCTCGGCATCTGCAATGGGTTCCAACTCTTGACCGAATCGCACCTCCTGCCGGGGGCCATGATCAAGAACGACCACCGCACGTTCATCTGCCGCGAGCAGCATCTCGTGGTGGAAAACGCCGCGACAGCCTGGACTAACGCGTTCGATGCCGGGCAGACCATCACCATTCCGCTCAAGAACCAGGATGGCCAGTTTGTCGCCGATGAGCGCACCCTGGACGAGTTGGAGGCCACCGGCCGCGTCGTGTTTCGCTACGCAGGATGGAACCCCAACGGGTCGCGCCGGGACATCGCCGGGATCACCAACGAGACCGGCACCGTGGTGGGCCTGATGCCGCACCCCGAGCACGCCGTGGAGCCGGGTTTCGGCCCTGATTCTCCGGCCGGTCCGGGCACAGGCGTCGACGGCGCCGGATTCTTCGCCTCCGTGATCGGCCGGCTGAAGGGCGCCGCGTGAGGGACTGCACTGCCGCCTCATCTGCCACGCCCGCCGCCGATGACGGAGCCCATGTCCCCGCGGCCCCCGCGCCTCCTGCGCCTACGGCCCCCGCCCATGCGGCCCCCGCCAACACCGCCAGCCCCGCCAACAGCGCCCACTCAGAACGCGCCACCCCCGCTGACCCGGCCCCCGCTGGCTCGCGCGTCCTGTCCGTCATCCACGTCGAGATGACCACCGCCTCAGACCCACGCTTCGCCGCCCTGGTTGCCGCCACCGAGGTGGACCTCGCGGTGCGTTACCAGGCCGCGGAGCCCATCGCCCCGCTCAAGCCCGACCACGTCGTCGAGGCCATCCTTGCCTGCGTCGACGGCGACCCCGTGGGGTGCGTGGCCCTGGCCGTTCCGCCGGATAGGCCAGCTGACCCGAGCGCCGCCCCTGTCGCCATGGGGGGAGCGTCATCGTCCACGGCCCCAGACCAAACGACGTTAGGCGAGGTCAAACGGCTCTATGTCACCCCCGACGCCCGGCGGTGCGGCATTGCACGGGCCTTGATACGTGAGGTGGAGGCCCGCGCGGCCACTCGAGGGCTCGCGGCGTTGGTTCTGGAGACCGGCACGGCTCAGCCCGAGGCGATGGCGCTGTATGAGTCGCTGGGTTTCCATCAGATCGCGAACTACTCCGCCTACGCGGACGACCCCCGCTCCCGCTGCTACGCCAAGCATCTGCGCGACCCAGCTCCCAGCCCGCTGCGGCGAGTTTCACCTTTGGGGGCTGAAACTGGCCGCTCTGGCCCTCAAAGGTGAAACTCGCGCAAAAGTCGTGGCCCCGGCGCGGCGGGACGGCGGCCCCGGGCTACCGCCGAGGACGCCGACCGGTACCCTGGGGGGCGTTCACGCCGGGTCGTCAGCAAGGGAACACATGGTCGTCTCGCCCAATCCGCCCTCCTCCTATCCCGCCGCCGATGTCGGCCCCCACCTTCCCGCCGGAGCCACCCCCTCCCCGGAGGCGGCCTCGCCCCCCATTGACACTGTCGCTGTGGCCGCCGCGACGCCGGACACGCCTCAGCCATGGCGCGAGCTGGGCCTCAAGCGGGACGAATATGACTCGATCCGGGAGATCCTCGGCCGGCGCCCCACGAGTTCAGAACTCGCGATGTACTCGGTGATGTGGTCCGAGCATTGTTCCTACAAGTCGTCCAAGAAGCATCTGGCCGCCCAGTTCGGGGCGAAGACCACCGAGGCGATGCGGGAACACCTCATGGTGGGGATCGGCGAGAACGCCGGCGTGGTGGACATTGGGCATGGCTGGGCGGTGACGTTCAAGATCGAATCGCACAATCATCCGAGCTTCGTGGAGCCCTACCAGGGCGCGGCCACCGGGGTTGGCGGCATTGTCCGGGACATCATCGCGATGGGTGCACGGCCGGTGGCGGTCATGGATCAGTTGCGTTTTGGGGCGCTGGATCACCCGGATACGGCGAGGGTGGTGAGTGGGGTGGTGGCCGGCATCGGCGGCTATGGCAACTGCCTCGGACTGCCCAACGTGGGCGGCGAGACTGTCTTTGATCCGTCCTATCAGGGAAATCCGCTGGTCAACGCCGGGTGCATCGGCGTGATGCGCCACGAGGACATCCATCTCGCGGGTGCCAGCGGCCTGGGCAATCATGTCGTCATGTTTGGGGCCCGCACGGGAGGGGACGGCATCGGCGGCGCGAGCGTGTTGGCCAGCGAGACGTTCGAGGCGGACGGTCCGTCCAAGCGACCCAGCGTCCAGGTGGGCGACCCGTTCACCGAGAAGGTGCTGATCGAATGCTCGTTGGACCTGTTCGCGGCCGGCGTGGTGGAGGGGATCAGCGATTTTGGGGCGGCCGGGCTGTCCTGCGCGACGTCGGAGTTGGCGGCGAGCGGCGATGGCGGGATGTGGGTGGATCTCGACAGGGTGCTTCTGCGCGATCCGACGCTGACGCCGGAAGAGATCCTCATGTCGGAGTCGCAGGAGCGGATGATGGCGGTGGTTTGTCCGGACCGGCTGGCGCGATTCGAGGAGATCGCCCGGCGGTGGGATGTGGAATTCGCGGTGGTGGGCGAGGTGATCGCCGGGGACCGGCTGTTGGTGGATTGGCATGGGCAGCGGGTGGTCGATGTCGATCCGAAGACCGTCGCGAAACAGGGGCCCATCTACGACCGCCCCTACGCGCGGCCCACGTGGCAGGACGCTCTCCAGGCGGATACTGCGGACTCACTCGCCCGCCCTGAGACACCCGAGGAGCTTCGCGAGACGGTCCTGGCACTGGCGGGATCGCCCAACCTGTGTTCGCGGGCGTGGATCACCGACCAATACGACCGTTTTGTCCAAGGCAACACGGCCGCCGCCATGCCGGACGATGCCGGTGTCATCCGTGTGGAGGAGTCCACCGGTTTGGGGGTGGCGATCGCGACCGATGGATCGGGCCGCTACACCAAGCTCAATCCCTACACCGGCGGCCAGTTGGCGCTCGCCGAGGCATATCGCAACGTCGCGTGCTGTGGCGCCGTTCCGCTGGCGGTGACTGACTGTCTGAACTTTGGCTCGCCCGAATCGCCGGGATCGATGTGGCAGTTGGTGGAGGCGATGACCGGCCTGGCCGATGCATGCCGGGTCCTCGGCGTGCCGGTGACTGGCGGGAATGTCTCCCTGTACAACGAGACAGGGCAGCCCGGCCTGATCGATTCGGCGATCCATCCCACGCCGGTGGTGGGCGTGTTGGGCGTGCACGATGACGTCGCGCGGGCCGTGCGGTCCGGGTGGGCGGCCGCGGGGCTGGCCGTCTATGTGCTGGGCACCACCCGGCCGGAACTGGGCGGGTCGGCGTGGGCGGATGTGATCCATGGGCACTTGGGCGGGTTGCCCCCGGCCGTGGACCTGGAGGCCGAGCGCTCGTTGGCGGATGTGCTGATTCAGGCTGCCCGCGAGGGCGTGGCGGCGGCCGCCCATGACCTGTCTGAGGGCGGGTTGGCCCAGGGGTTGGTCGAGGCGTCCTTGCGTTTCGGCATCGGCGCTGAGGTCGATCTGGCGGGGCTCATGGCTCGCGACGGCGTGAGCGTGTTCGAGGCTCTGTTCTCGGAGACTCAGGCTCGCGCGCTGGTCGCGGTGAATCCCGGCGGAGCCGAGACGCGCCTCGTCGAGATCGCCGCGACCAGCGGCGTCCCGCTGATCCGCCTCGGAACCACGGGCACGCAGACCGGAACCACAGCTAGGCCGGCGCCCGACGGCGCGGCACGGGGTACGGGCACGGCGTCAGTCCACGGAGCCGGTCCTGGTGCCGATGCCAACACCGACGCCAACACCATCGAAGCCTTGGTGTTCACCGGCCTGTTCACCATCCCGCTATCCGAAGCCCGCAGGGCCTTCTCTGAACCCCTCCCGGCCCACTTCGCGGCCTGAGGAACGCTCGTGCACGAGAAAGTCGCCGCCGCGCCGTCCGCGGCGAGGGCAAGGTCGGGTTGCTCAATAGTGGAACCGGGCTTGGACGATGACGACATGGATGTCGGTGACGTAGTAGACGAGCCGATTCGTGTCGTCGATGCGGCGTGACCACGCACCGGTGAGGACGTGCTTGAGTGGCTCCGGCTTGCCGATACCCGTATATGGGTGACGAAGGATGTCTGCGATGATCGCGTTGACACGACGCAGTGTCCGGCGGTCCTGTGCCTGCCAGGAAACGTAGTCCGCCCATCCATCTCGATCGAAGACGAGAGCCCGTGTCATGTGTCGAGAAGCTCGTGCTCTTCGACTTCACCCTGCTGCGCTCGCGCGAGCGACCGGAGCAACCGTTCGGCATTGGCTGGCGTTGAGAAGAGGTGCGCGGTTGTGTTCATCGCCTCCCAGTCCTCGGCCGCGACGATGACAGCATTGCCGTGCTTCGACACGATCTCCACGGGCGCGTGATCATCGTTGACCTGCTGGATGAGCCGGAAGAACTCCTTGCGGGCATGGGTTGCCGTCATTGCGGCCATGGCGCCTCGTTCATAGGTACTGAAAAACGTACCGATAACAGTACCACACTCCGATCTCGGAGGGCTCGGGGGGGATGAGACTAATCAGGCGTTGGTGCGAGTCTGGACAGGCCGGTCTTGCCCCAGGGCCAACCGGAACTGGGGCAAGACCGGGATCCGACACGAGGTGCTGCGGGACAGAATCTGTCGCGTGATGGAACTAGATCGACGGCATCTGGGCGTCGGCGACTTCCTTGAGGACCGCCGGGTCGCCACCCGTGGCACTGGTGTCGATCCGCATGCCGTAGAAGGACCGCCAGACAAAGTAGGCCGAGACCACGAAGAACGCGGCGGCGAGCACGTGGACGAGTGTCCCGAGCCCTTGCCCGCTCAGGCTGACGGCCAATTCGACGGCGAGCAACCCGAACAGGGTGGTGAACTTGATGACGGGGTTCAGGGCCACGGACGAGGTGTCCTTGAAGGGATCGCCCACGGTGTCGCCCACGATCGTGGCGTCGTGCAGGGCCGTGCCCTTCTCGTGGAGGTCCACCTCGACCAGCTTCTTGGCGTTGTCCCAGGCCCCACCGGCGTTGGCCATGAAGATGGCCTGGTAGAGCCCGAAGATCGCGATGGAGATGAGGTACCCGATGAACAGGTACGGCTCCACGAACGCGAACGCGAGGGTGGCAAAGAAGATCGCGAGGAAGATCTGCAGCATGCCCTGCTGGGCATATTGGGTGCAGATCTCGACCACTTCCCTGGATTCCTTGTCCGAGGCCTTGGCGCCCGAGTCGAGCTTGATGTGGGCCTTGATGTACTCGACCGCCCGGTAAGCGCCGGTCGTGACCGCCTGGGTGGAGGCACCGGTGAACCAGTAGATGATCGCGCCGCCCAGGATGAGACCGAGCAGGAACGGCGGGTGGATGAGCGAGAGGTTCTCCAGGCCGGTGGTGAGCCTGTCGGTGAGGCTGATGATGATGGAGAAGATCATCGTGGTCGCCCCGACCACAGCGGTGCCGATCAGCACGGGCTTCGCCGTCGCCTTGAAGGTGTTGCCGGCGCCATCGTTCTCCTCAAGCATGAGCTTGGCGCTCTCCCACTCCGGCTGGTAGCCCTCGCTCCGGGCGATCGCCTCGGTGACGCCGGGGATCTCTTCGATCTGGCTGAGCTCATACACGCTCTGGGCGTTGTCCGTGACCGGGCCGTAGGAGTCGACCGCGATGGTGACCGGCCCCATGCCGAGGAATCCGAATGCGACCAGGCCGAACGCGAAGACCGCGGGCGCGAGCATGGCCGTGTCCGGAATCTGGGTGGAGATCAGATAGGCGCCACCCATCAATCCGACGATGGCGATCCCCAGCCAGTACGCGGAGAAGTTACCTGCCACGAGGCCGGACAGGATGTTGAGTGAGGCGCCGCCCTCGCGGGTGGAGGTCACCACTTCCTCGGTGTGCTTGGCCTTGGTGGAGGTGAAGACCTTGACCAGCTCGGGGATGAGGGCGCCGGCGAGGGTCCCACACGAGATGATGGTGGACAGCTTCCACCACATCCCGTCGCTCATGGTGCCCAGCACGGCCCAGGTGGTGAGGTAGGTCAGCGCGATGGAGACGGCTGAGGTGATCCACACCAGCGAGGTCAGAGGCTTCTCAAAGTCGAACGTCTTGCGGGCTCCGTACATGGCCTTGGAGATGGCCTCGTTGACAACGTAGGAGACCACCGAGGCGATGAGCATGACGGCGCGGACGGTGAAGATCCACACGAGCAGCGTGGCCTGGGTCGAGGGTTCGTTGACGCCGAGGAGAATGAAGGTCACGAGCGCTACGCCAGTGACGCCGTAGGTTTCGAACCCGTCCGCGCTGGGGCCAACGGAATCGCCGGCGTTGTCGCCGGTGCAGTCGGCGATGGTGCCGGGGTTGCGGGGATCGTCTTCCTTGATCTTGAACACGATCTTCATGAGGTCGGAGCCGATGTCGGCGATCTTGGTGAAGATGCCGCCGGCGATTCTCAGCGCGGAGGCGCCGAGCGATTCCCCGATGGCGAAGCCGATGAAGCAGGACCCTGCGATCTCGCCGGGCAGGAACAGCAGGATGATCAGCATGAGCAGCAGTTCGAGGCTGATCAGCACCATGCCGATGGACATTCCGGAACGCATGGGGATCTCGTGGACCGGCCAGGCGCGCCCGCGCAGCGATGCGTAGGCGGTGCGGGAGTTGGCGAAGGTGTTGACGCGGATGCCGAACCATGCGACTGAGAAGGATCCGGCCATCCCGATGAGGGAGAAGGCGATGATGATCGCGACTCTGCCCCAGGAGAAGTCGACCAGCACCTTGTAGTAGACCACGATCACCGCGGCGATGAACACCCACAGCACCATGAGGAACTTGCCCTGTTTGAGCAGGTAGGCCTTGCAGGTGGAGAAGATCAGCTCGGAGATCCGCCGCATCGACGCGTGGACAGGGAGTTCCCTGAGCTGAACGTAGGTCAGGGCTCCGAACCCGAGGCCGAGCAGGCACACGGCGAGACCTGCGATCAGCACGGCGGTTCCGGAGATACCGCCCGCGACCGTGACATCGGACAGGGGCGGGAGTTGCAGGTTGGCCTCGCCGCCGTGAGGGGCTTCCTCGGCAGCCATGGCTGCCGGCGCACCGGCGGCCATCGATGCCGCGAGAAGGCCCACACCGTGGGCGAGCCGGATGAGGGGGCGTGCACGAACCATCGTTTCTCCTGGTCATAAGGGGTGCACACGGCACCGGCAACACGGCGCAGTGTGCGGATCTTTGGTCTGGGACGGCACCCACAGGGCGCCGGCTCCGGGTCGGGATCCGCGTCTCAGCGGACCCCTGGGCGAGACGTGGCTTGACCTCCAGCTGGAGCAAGCCCAATCTCACCCACGATGCACCTTAGGGGTGCATCCGGCCGTCATCTAGGACTTTCGTCTGTGAACACGCCCCTTTGGTCCGGTATAGGCACCACGGTGGACGATGGCGGTGGACGATGGCGGACCCGCGCCGCTCCTGCCCGCAGGCCTGGGGGCGCGGCGTGCGCGTGGTGGGTGCGGTACGTGGGACTTGAGGACTAGGATGTAGGCGCTTCGATGTGAGTCGAGGCCCATCTCAACCAACACCTGGAGGATTCCCCAGTGCCCAAGTATGTCTATCATTTCACCGAAGGAAACAAGGATCAAAAGGATTTGTTGGGAGGCAAGGGCGCCAATCTCGGCGAAATGACTGGCCTGGGTCTGCCCGTTCCCCCCGGCTTCACCATCACCACGGACGCGTGCCGCTACTACATGAACCACGGCGAGAATCCGCCGGAACTCGCCGAACAGGTGGGGGCCGCCATCGTGCATCTGGAGGGCGTGTTTGGGCGGAAGCTGGGCGACGCTGCTGATCCGTTGCTGGTGTCGGTCCGCTCTGGCGCGAAGTTCTCGATGCCGGGGATGATGGAGACGGTCCTCAACATCGGCCTCAACGATTCTTCTGTCCTCGGCCTCGCCGAGTTTGCCGGCAACGAGCGGTTCGCGTGGGACTCCTACCGCCGGCTCATCCAAATGTTCGGCAAGACCGTGCTGGACATCGATGGAGACAAGTTCTCCGATGCGCTGGATGCGAAGAAGCAGGCGGCCGGCGCCGCCTCGGATGTCGATCTGACGGCTGAGGACCTCAAGGCCCTGGTGGAGACGTTCAAGGCGATCGTGCTGGCCGAGACCGGCGAGGCGTTCCCGCAGGATCCGCGGACCCAGATGGACCGCGCCATCATCGCCGTGTTCGGCTCGTGGAACACCGAGCGGGCGCGCCTGTACCGCAAGCGTGAGCGCATCTCGGATGATCTGGGCACCGCGGTCAACGTCCAGACGATGGTGTTCGGCAACCTCGGGGCCGATTCGGGCACCGGCGTGGCGTTCACCCGCGATCCTGCCACGGGCCGCCCCGGCGTCTATGGCGACTATTTGCCGAATGCCCAGGGCGAGGACGTGGTGGCGGGAATCCGCAACACGCTGTCGTTGTCCGATTTCGAGAAGATCGACGCCACCTCCTATGGTGAATTGCGCGATGTGATGCGGCGCCTGGAAAACCACTACGCCGATCTGTGCGACATTGAATTCACGGTGGAGAAGGGCAAGCTGTGGATGCTGCAAACCCGCGTGGGTAAGCGCACTGCCGGGGCCGCCTTCCGGATCGCCATGCAGTTGGTGGATGAGGGCCTCATCACGCTCGACGAGGCGCTGGAGCGCGTCACGGGCGCTCAGCTTTCCAACCTGATGTTCCCCCAGTTCGATGCCAAGGCGCCGAAGACCCGTCTCACCAAGGGCATGGCAGCCTCGCCTGGCGCCGCCGTGGGTGCGGCGGTCTTCGATTCGGCCACGGCCGTGGAGTGGGCGGCCGAGGGACGCTCGGTCATTCTCGTTCGCCGTGAGACCAACCCGGACGATTTGGGCGGCATGATCGCCTCTGTCGGCGTGTTGACCTCGCGTGGCGGCAAGACCTCTCATGCCGCAGTGGTCGCCCGCGGGATGGGCACCACGTGCGTGGTGGGCGCGGATGCCATGGATGTCGATGTGGCCGCGGGCAGGTTCTCTGCGGGCGGGCACAAGGTGCTCGCCGGTGACACGATCGCCATCGACGGCACCACCGGCGAGGTGTTCCTTGGCGATGTCCCGGTGGTCCCCTCCGCCGTCATGCAGTACCTCGAAGAGGGCGTGGACAAGGCGCTGGCCGCCATCGGCGACGATGGCGATGCGGCGGAATTGGTCATGGCGGTCCACCGCATCCTCACGCACGCCGATGAGGTTCGCCGCCTCAAGGTGCGGGCGAACGCGGACAACGCGGCCGATGGCGCGCGGGCGCGGCGGCTGGGTGCCCAGGGCATCGGCCTGTGCCGCACCGAGCACCAGTTCCTGGGGGACCGGCGCCAGCTCATCGAGCGGCTGATCCTGGCCCGCGAGCCCGAGGCGCGGGAGGCGGCGCTCGATGCGTTGCTGCCGTTGCAGCGCCAGGACTTCATCGAGCTGTTCACGGCGATGGACGGGCTTCACACCACCGTGCGGCTGATCGATCCGCCGCTGCACGAGTTCCTCCCGGATCGCACCGAACTCGCCGTGAAGGTCGCCCGCTCTGAGGAGCGCGGCAACGCGGTGGCGGAGGATCTGGAGCTGCTCGCCGCGGTGGAACGCATGCACGAGGCGAACCCGATGCTTGGCCTGCGCGGCGTGCGCCTGGGCCTGGTGGTCGAGGGGCTGTTCGCGCTGCAGGTCAGGGCGATCGCCGAGGCCGCAGCCCAGCTCATCACGGAGGGCAAGGATCCGCATCCGGAGGTCATGGTGCCGCTGGTGGGTTCCCACGTCGAGTTGGACCTGGTGCGGGACGATGCCGCGAGGATCATCGCCCAGGTGGCCGAGGAGGCGGGTGTGACACTCGACATCCCGATCGGCTGCATGGTGGAACTGCCGCGCGCGGCGCTGACCGCCTACAAGATCGCCCGCGGGGCCGAGTTCTTCTCGTTCGGCACCAACGATCTGACCCAGACCACGTGGGGCTTCTCCCGCGATGACGTCGAGGGCGCGTTCTTCAACGAGTACATGGAAGAGCGCATCTTCAAGGTCTCCCCGTTCGAGTCCATCGACGTGGACGGCGTGGGTGCGTTGGTGAAGATCGGCGTCGAGGGCGGCCGCAAGACCCGCCCGGACATCGGCCTGGGCGTGTGCGGCGAGCACGGCGGCGATCCGGACTCGATCCACTTCTTCAACTCGGTAGGGCTGGACTACGTGTCCTGCTCGCCGTTCCGTGTGCCGATCGCGCGCTTGGAGGCCGGGCGGGCCACGGTGGTCTCCTCGGGCTCCGATTCCCGCTAGGACGGCGCCGGACGCGCGCTGTCCTAGGGCGCCGAGTGCTGGCCGGACGCCACCACGCGGTCACCTCACTACGACGCGGTTAACGTGCACCGTTACCAAATCGTTATCTAAATAGCGGGAAGCGCCCGTCATCGGCGGCGGTGAGGGATGTCTCATCCATGTCAGGTGCGCGGCGGCCAACCAGCCGTCCAAACCAGCGGTGGATCCGTCCACTGTGCTGTGATGTCACCCCCGATTTCACAGCCGCCACGATGGCGGGAGCTCCCCCGGTCCCGTCAATATGCTGCGGCCCCGGTCTGCCCCGACCCCGGGGCCGCAGCAATTTAACCCGTCCGCGCCGGCCCGTGCGTCAGCGGCTTCCCGCAGCCGTAGGGACGCCACTTCCCGCCGATGGCCGAGGGCGGGGGTGTGGCAGAATGGCCAGGTGCCACGCGGAGACGGACATCTGAATCACGATCTCCTCCCTGGCACCAGGGGTCCCCAGGACGCATGCGGGGTGTTCGGCGTGTGGGCGCCGGGGGAAGAGGTCGCCAAACTCGCCTACTTCGCCTTGTATGCGCTGCAACATCGCGGGCAAGAATCGGCCGGGATCGCCACGTCCAACGGGGAGCAGATCCTCGTCTACAAGGACATGGGCCTCGTCTCGCAAGTGTTCGACGAGGTGAGTCTGGCAGCGCTCCAGGGGTATATCGCCATCGGCCACACGAGGTACTCCACCCAGGGCGCCACCACGTGGGAGAACGCCCAGCCCACCCTCGGGCCCACGGCCTCGGGCACGGTCGCGTTGGCCCACAACGGCAACCTCACCAACACCCGCGAGCTGGTGAGGATGCTGCGGGACGCCGGTGGGCGTGCCGCGCAGTCGTCGCGGGATCACCACGCCACTACGGACACCTCGGTGTTGACGGGCCTGCTCGCCGGGGATATGGACCACACCCTTGCCCAGACAGCCACGGGAATATTGTCGCAGGTCAGGGGCGCTTTTTCCCTGGTCTTCATGGACGAGCAGACTCTGTATGCC
>JAISBQ010000346.1 GCA_031266115.1 Bifidobacteriaceae bacterium | reverse complement strand
GTCGCGTTGGAAGAGTTGGACCGACGCTTCGATGCCCTGGAACCCGGGGCAACCCACGAGGAACTCGAGGAGTTGATCTCAGCGTACCTTGAGGCCCTCGCCATCGTGTATTCCCGGCTTGACCTCAAGGCGCCCAGCGACCTCCTCCAGCAGATGATCAACGCGCTGAACGCCGACCTGTACAACGAGGCGCAGGCTTCGGTGGCACGGCACGTGATGGACACGCTGCACGAGCGGCTCACCGCCAACGCACCCAGGTGACAGCGAGATGCCCTCGCGTCCTGAGCCGGCTTGACCTTGACGTAACGTCACGGTCTTGGCTCATGGCTGTGGGAACGCCACGAGACCGTGAACACGGAACGCACCTTCCCGCGACAACAACCACAGCACTCGATCCTGAGAGGAAAGAACCATGATTGTCGACCCGCAGACCATCGCACTGACCGACGACCTGACCATCGACGAGTACGACGCCGTCGACGCGCCATCCTTCTGGAACTGGTGACCCGATAGGCTCCAGCGCCCCGAACACCGCGTCGCCCCCTTCCGCATCGACGATGCCGAAGGGGGCGACGCGCATGCTGGCTCACGCCACGTCGCGACGCCAGATGATAAACCGGCCGCCGATGGCGAAGAGAGCGCCATAGGCAAGCAGGACCGCCAAACCCCACCCAGGCTCGAGCAGCGGAGCAGAGGTGGACAGGGAGACGAAGCTCGTCCCGACCAGCGCCTCCCCTGCGGCTCCGGGTAGCAGCTTGACCACGTGGCCACCGAACGAGTGTCCGCCGAGAACCATTCTGGCGAGGGGCTCAACGAACTGAGTGAATGCCAGAATCGCCACGATGACGACGCTTTGGTTTGTCATGAGTGTGCCCAGCGCAGTGCCCAGCACCGCCCATACGGCGAGGAGGACAACCGAGGCGCCGAGGACCCGAAGCGTGCCTGGCTCGGTCAGATGTGTGGGCTCGCCGCGAGCGGCCACCATGGCGGCACCCGTGCTCGCGCACACGACCGTGCCTACGAGCCCGTAGACAAGGCCCATGGCTAGGGACACGAAGGCCTTCGCCGCCATGATCCGCCCCTTGCGGGGCTCCGCAAGAAGCGTGGGCATGATGGTGCGATGCCGGAACTCCCCCGTCACGGCCAGAGCGCCGACCGCGAGGGGGAACGCATAGCCCATGGAAGCCCCGAGCGTGTAGATGCTCCCCGCCACCTGATCCGACGCCATCGTCGTGCCACCCTGACCAAGAGCCCAGGCGACGAGCAGGGCCAAGAGTGCTGTGTACCCGGCCAAACCCGCCAAGAGCAGCCACCACGAACGAGTCGTTGTGACCTTGCGGTATTCAACTAGCAAGGCGTCTTTCATCTGAGTCCTCCTTCACGTGCGAACCGGACTGGCGTGCCTCGCGGGGAGACGAACCGGGGGCGGTGGTCTGAGCGACCAGGCCGATGAAGATGTCCTCCAAAGTCCGGGTGCGCCTGACCATTTCATGGATCTCAATTCGCGCGAATCGCGCGGCACGTCCCACCTGCGCTGCATCGACACCGTCGAATTCGATGCACTCGCGATTCGGACCCTGCGTGTAGGCCCAGCGATGGCGCCGGGCGACCCGTTCCAGCCGTTCCGGAGTTGGTGTGGTCACTCGGACGGAGGAGCGGGCGTGACCGGCAAGCTCGTCGAGTGTGGAGGCATGGACCACCCGGCCAGAGGCGACGATGACGACATCGTCCACGATGTGCTCAACCTCGCCCAGCGCGTGGGATGAGAACAGGACCGTCCTGCCCCGATCCGCCAAGTCTCTTAGGAGCTGCCTCAACCACACGACGCCCTGGGGGTCCAGGCCGTTGGTCGGTTCATCAAGGATGAGGACTTGCGGGTCACCTAAGAGAGCGCCGGCGAGACCGAGTCGCTGACGCATCCCGAGGGAGTAGGCGCCCACAGGCCGCCGGGCCTGCGGACCCAGGCCAACGAGGTCTAGCACCTCATCGACGCGCCGCCCGTCAGCACCAGCGCATGGCACGAGCGTGAGCAGGTGGCTGCGGGCACTGCGACCGGGATGAAAACACGCATTGTCCATCGCCGCACCGACCGCACGCATGGGCCGGACCAGGTCGCGATACTCACGTCCGGCGATCGTCGCTCGCCCCGCCGTCGGCTGGGTGAGCCCGAGGATCATGCGCAACGTCGTGGTCTTGCCAGCCCCGTTGGGACCAAGAAAGCCCGTAATCCGACCCGCGCGTGCCTCGAACGAGATTCCGTCGACGGCACAGACCCGCCCGTACCGCTTGGTAAGACCCTCCACTCGGACAAGTCCACCCCCACCGGCAAGGTCTCCCACCACCTGCAGGAGGGGCTCCCCGCGACCCGCGGGAGCAGCGTCACGATGCGTCATCGCAGCAACCATGGTGAACGTCCTTTCGCAATCGGCTGGCCAGGCATCTACAGGCTGACGCCGCCGATGGCGATCAGAACGACAGCCCCGACGCTCAGCACGGTCGCCGCCCACGAAAGGACGAGGCCGCCCAATGCCGCGCCCGCGTTGGTCGCTTCCCCTGCGCGCGCGGCGCGGCGCGCCCTGACGCCGAAGACGATCCCCGGAACCCCGGTCACGGGGCCGAGCAACACGAGGCCCAGTGCCCCGAGAATGAGTGAGCGGACGGCAAGGCGGTTGCCGGGCAAGGTCGGGGTCAAGGCGATGTCTCCCGTGCCCGCGTACGGGGTGAGTGTCGGTTGTGTGATCGACATCAGTGTTCCTCTTCTCTTGAGGGCGGCGAATCCCCAGGGAGCCGCCGCGGTGTCCGATGGTCAGCCCGCGTAGGGCATATGCGAAAGCAAAAGCCATGACGTAACGTCAAAGTCAATCCGCGACGCGTGCATACCAGCGCGGAGCACTCGACTTTCTGTCAAGCTCTTGACTCAGTCTCAGAGCCACGCCGCACGGTCGGCATCATCGTTCAAGGACGGGTACGGCAGGCCACAGTGGACTCAAACACCACAGAATCGCGGAGCAAACCAGGCCTGTGAACAGCCATTTCCCGGCCACGGCAAACTTTCTCGCCACATAGGCTTGACCCTGACGTGACGTCATGGCTTTAGCTCTCCGGCATGACGCGAACAGACCTCGCCTACGTGGCATCATCCACACTGTCCATGCTCGGAAACTCGATGACCGCCGTGGTTCTCCCGTTGGTTGTCTTACAGACCACCGGCTCGGTGGTATCCGCCGGCTTCCTGGCACTCGCCACAGGCCTCCCACAGTTCCTGGCGTCCGCAGTCGGTGGCGTCGTCCTCGACCGGGTGAACCGCAAGAGTGTCGCCATCTTCGGTGATGTCGTGTCCGCCATCGCGGTCGCAGCACTCCCCATCATCGCGGTCACATCGGGACTTTCGATCGGATGGTTCGTCGCCTTCGGCGTCCTGTCCGCCATCGGCGATGTTCCCGCCATGACAGCTCGCGAGGCATTGGTTCCCCAATTGTCACGGGCGACCGGGACTCGGACCGAGTCTTTGGTCTCGGCGCGTGAGGGTCTCTCGTCAGTCGCTGTGATCCTCGGGCCGGCCATCGCTGGAGGCCTCATGGCCCTGACCACCCCGACCGCCGCACTCTGGGTCACCGCGGCTACGTCGGCGCTCGCCGCTCTCGCGATGCTGGCTATCCCTTCGCCACTTGGGCAACCTCTTCGCTCCCCTGGCGCCGACGGCCTACGGCCGCTGCGCGAGTTCGGTGAGGGACTGCGATATCTGTTCATCGAACACCGGGCGCTCAGGGCCGTCACCCTGGTTGCCGTCCCGCTGATCGGAGGCATCGGGGTGTTGCAGGGTCTGGCGCTACCGGTCTACTTCACTGAGATCGGACGTCCAGGCAGCACCGGCATGACGCTCAGCGCTCTCGCTGTCGGCACGTTGCTTGGCGCCGGCGTGTACGGTGCAGCATCCGCCAGGGCTCGCGCTCGGTCGTTCCTCGTGGCAGGCATGGCACTGCTGGTCGCTGGGGTGTGGCTGCTGGCGACGCTGGCCGGCCTCGCCATGGTCCTGGTTGCCGTTGCCCTCATCGGCGTCGGCTCGGGCCTCGTCTCAGCGCTGTTCGGAGTTCTCAGTCTGAACCTGTCGCGAAGCTCCATGCAAGGGCGGGTTCTTGGAAATCAGAACGCCCTCACGCTCGGAATCGCCCCGTTCGCGACCCTTGGGGTGTCTTTGCTGATCGCCGGACGCGGGACAAGTGCCGGCATCATCCTTACCGCCGGAGTCCTCAGCGCCGTCGCCCTGTATTCCTTGCTCACGCCATCGTTGCGAAGGCAAGCCCTGGAGACACCCGCTACCGGACCAAGCCCCAACTCTGACTCCACACCAAGTCTCTCCTCCGTGGCCTGTGGCTCCGCCCAGTCCTGATGGAACCCGATCCTCGCCAACAACGCCCCACGAGGGAGGTAAAACCCCATGCGCGCACATCTCGACCTGACAGTCGCTGAACTCGAACCTTTGAGCGCAGCCTTCGGACCGATCCTGTTGGTCCCCTGGCTCGTGCTGATCCTGACCTAGGTCACGGCCCGATCTTGCCGGAACAATCCGGCCCGCCGTGGGTGCAAACCACAACACCGCAAGCCCCTGAAAGGAGGTGAATCATGCAGAAGCGTGAACTGGACCTGGGCGTCCGCGAACTCGAGACTCTCGACGCCGCGCTGCTCATCCCGCTCATCCCATTCATCCCCCTCTTCTTCCCTCTCATCCTCACCTGACCGGCACATGCCAGACACACGACCGTCAACGAACAACCACCCGAGGAGGTGAATCACATGCAAAAGCGTGAACTGGACCTGGGCGTCCGCGAACTCGAGACTCTCGACGCCGCATGGTTCTTCATCATCATCATCGTCATCACCTGACCGACGAATTCCGACCGGCGGAGCCTACCACCGGCTTCCCCAGACTCACAACCAAGCAAGGAGGTGAATCAGATGCAGAAGCGTGAACTGGACCTCGGTGTCCGCGAACTCGAAACCCTCGACGCCGCATGGGTCATCATCATCCCGATCATCATCATCATCACCTGAGACGTGAACACATGCCTGGCCCCTCGGAGCACACCTGACGGTGCTCCGAGGGGCCGGCCCCAGACGTGACCCCCCCCCCGACGCACTGACCAAAGGGACTTGCCCATCATGACCACCGTCGCAGCAGAAGACCGGACCACCATGCACTACCAACTGACTCCGGGGACCCAGCTTTCTCGCGATCCAGACACGGGTCTTCCCGTGGCAACGCTCGCCACCTCCAAGTCCTTCCGTCTTGGACTTGACCTCGGACGCCTCTGCGACCTCATAGCCGAGGCACCGGAGCCGCCCTCGCCAGCGGAGCTGGTGATTGGTCTGGGGCCCGATTGGAGTCACGACAGCCTGGAACGCGGCCTGACTGCTGTGATCGGGGCCGGCATCGTGGCCGATACCCAGCGGGTAAGGGAACTCCAGGCCGCCGGAGTCAAGTCAAGCCGATTCGCATTCCGCCCACCGTTCTCGTGGCAATGGAACATTCTGGATCCGTCCAGCATCTGCCGGCGCCTGTGCCGGGTCGCCCCGCTGCTCACGGGGAAGACCGGTCTGCTTGCGTCGATCCTGGGCCTGGCGTTCCAGGTATTCGCCCTCGCGCGTTCACCGATACCCGCCGCCAGCACACTAGGGCCGGGCGGGTTCACCTTCGTCGGGCTCATGCTCTTGGCGCTGGTTGCGGTCCACGAGCTAGCCCACGGGGTTGCCCTCTATGCCGCGGGCGGTCGGCCTCGACGCATGGGCTTCATGCTCTTCTACCTCACCCCCGCCTTCTTTTGCGACGTGTCCGATTCGTGGCGACTGGGCAGGAAGGCACGAATCGACGTTGCTCTGGCCGGCGTTGCCTCGCAGTGCCAGGTCGGGGTCGTGACTGCGCTTCCCTTGCTCACCAACCTTCCTGCACGTGGCGCGCTCATCTGGCTCACGGTGTTCAACCTGGCCTCCGCCGCGGCCAACCTGTTTCCGCTACTCAAGCTCGACGGCTACCTGGCCCTGATGGCCGGCGTGGGAATCCCGAACCTGCGGGCTTGCGCCATGGAGGCCTGGCGCAACTCAATCCGCCGCCTAGTCGGGTTGTCCGTCAAGCCCGCGACCGACGATGGACGCCAACCGCGTTGGCTCCCGGCATTTGGCGCTCTGGCCGCCGGCGCCACACCCGTTCTCGTCGCCGCCGTCACGGTGGCGGCGGTTCAGGCCACCACCACGGCGTCGGCCGCAGCACTGTGCGCCGTCGCCGTCGCCGTACTCACCGTCTGGGCGACCGTTCGTGCCGCTCAAGGCCTCCATGCCATCGCTTCGACATCCAAGAAAAGAGAAACCCCATGAATCACTCCCAGGACTTTGCACGGTGGATTACCGGCAGTCTCGCATCACCGAATCCTGACGAGGCCTATCCGGTCCTCGTTGCGGCAAACCGCATCGACACCTGCCCTCTGGCCGAGGATCTGATCGTCAATGACCCCGCGATGGTCTTCGTACGTGAGGAGCACCTGACCAAGCCGCGAAAGGGGTCGCGAACCGTTGTCGGTACGTACACGGGCAATCTGTCCGAGCCGGGGGATGTGGTTGAACTCGACGATGGCACCCGTTTCCTCATCGAGGCCTACCGCGCGGCCCCGTTCCTCGCTCCGTCCAGTCCCGCGTGTCTCACCGTTTTCGACGATGCCGACTACCGGGCACTGATTGAAGACGCGGACGCAGCGTTCGAGGACGGTGCCTTCGAGCCCGCTCTCCTTAATCCGGCCGTTCTCATCGCCGATGCCGCCGCCCTGGCAGGGGATGGAGCACACGCCCAGTCACGGTTCTTCGTCGACGAAGCCGGGAAGCTCCGGGCAGGCATGAGGGGAGCGGTCGCCACCAGCGTCGCCGAGGTTGCCGCCTGGGGGCCTGAAGACATGGTGGCTGAATCCGTCAGGCCGGACATCCAGCGTGAGGCACGCAGCACGCGGCCATGGCTCGGCCGCTATTTCCACGTGCTGAGCATCGCGGCGCTGATTCCCGGGGCACATGCCGGGATCAAGGTCTCGGGCTTCGCGTGGAGCCCGCTCACGGATGTGACTGGCGGTCTGACCGACACACACCTTCCGGTCGTCGCTCTGACCGATGCTGGCCACGTCGTGTGGTCACCCCGCACCCATAGGGCCTATCAAGTTTCCGGTGATGTCGCCGCGATCGTCGACTACATGTCGCGGTCAGCGAGCGGGCAGGAGATCCCTCCCCTGAGCACTCTGCTCGGCGTCAATCCCGAGGCCTGTGATTCTGCCGTGGCCTCACTGAGGCAGCAGTTCTTCGCCCCTTCCTCCCAGCCCGCCACGCTCGCTGCCTAAACCATCGCCGTCAAGGAGGCCCTCGCATGTCCCACACCGACAACTCGTCAATCCAGTTCCTCAACCCACCCAGTAGCTACACCCCATGCAGCCAGATGCCCGTTGCGGCCAAGGACTTCACTGTGACCTACGCCGATGGGCGCCAAGCCCTGTGCGGCACCAGCGGCGTGTGGAATGTCTCGCTCGGATACGGCAATCGGGCCATCGCGAGGGCAGTCCACGATGCCACACTCAACGCCTCCTACCTTGGCCAATTCCGCACCTCACATGTCTACGCCGAACGGGCGGCCGACCTGCTGCTGCATCAACCAGCCCATCGTTTCGATCGAGTTCTCTTTGCGACGTCGGGCAGTGCCGCCGTCGACGCCTCCATCAAGGTGGCTCGCACCGCGGCGGCGCTGCGCGGTCAGGAGCACCGCGGAATCATCGTGTCCATCAAAGGCTCTTACCACGGTATGACCCTGGCGGCGATGTCGGCCGCCGGGCAAGACTTGGGACAGCGCCTCGCGGGAGCCCGCCAGGATGCCACACGGACGGTCGGCCACGACGACGTCCAGGGGTTCACGCGCCTGGTCGACTCCCTGGGTCCGCGCATCGCAGCGGTGATTGTCGAACCGGTTCTCGGGTCCGGCACGCTACCCGTCTCATCCGAACTCATCGCCGAGATCTGCCGGCGACGCGACACCGACGGCTACGTGCTGATCGCCGACGAGGTCGCCACGGGCTTCGGGCGCACAGGTCCCATGTTCGCCAGCGATCTGTGGCCAGCCGCACCCGACCTTCTCATCGCTTCCAAAGCGCTCACCAATGGCACGGTTGCAGCATCGGCGATCATGTGGTCTCCCGCCCTGGTGAACCTCTACGAGCAGACCGACCTGCCCCTTTACCATGCCGAGACACAGGCGGGAACCCCGGCGTCATGCGCAGCAATCATGGCGACCATCGAGGAGTACCACCGCCTCAAGGCGCTGGAGCAGGCCGCCCGAACCGCCCAGACCCTGGATGACTGGTTGGACGGGATAACGCGCGAACTGCCTGGGTCGAGTGCAACCGGCCGAGGCTGTTTCCGCTCCCTGCACCTGCGATCGTCGAACGGTGAGGAGCTGACGGGCCAGGAGGTGATGGCGCTTACTGAGATGTCGCGTCAGGCCGGCGCCACGGTCTATCCGGGTCCATCTTGCCTTCAACTCGTGCCGGCACTCACCTACGACTGCGCCCAACTCAACCGACTGCTCGAGACCGTGGGCGAGATCGTCACCTCCCGCTTGGCGCTCGTGCCACAGGCGGCATGATCGTGAACACGTTGACCGTTCACCGCTATCCCACCGAGGTGCACGCAGGCGCAGGCGCTCTTGACGGATATCTGGCGCACGTCGCCCGCGATTGCTGCGCGGTTCTCTACGATCCGGCGATCTCCTCGCCTGGCCTGGATTCCCTGGTGAACGACAGCGGCGTTCCGACGAGAACTGCCCCAGCCAGCCCTGATCTCGACGCCATCGTGGAAGTCTCCCAGTGGGTCGGGGCCGTATCCCCCACGCACCTCGTCGCGGTGGGAGGCGGGACCACGATGGACGTGGCCAAGGCCGCCCACGCGATGGCCGACGATCCGAGTCTCCGTGGGAGGATCGCGCGCACGGCCAGCCGGGCCGGGGCGCTGCCCCTACATTCGACCACGCCCACACGCCGCTCCCGGAGCCTCGCCGTTGCGGCCACAACCTTCGGCACCGGGTCGGAGGTGAGTCCGGTGGTCTCAGTCGGAGTCCCCTCGCCTCACGGGCCCTGTCGAGTCCTGGTCTCGGGGCTCGACCTCGCGCCGGATACAGCTATCCTCGATCCGAGTCTGACGTCCACGCTCCCGTCTCACCTGGGCAGATACGGGATTTTCGAGATTCTGGCTCGCGCGGTCGGCGCGGACGTGGGGTCGGTCTCCTCCATCCCGACGGCCTCAGCCGAAGCCCTCTCTCTCGCCGTGCAGGCGTGCGACCTCCTGGATACCGCTGCCCGAGATGCCGGCCTCGACTCGTCCTCCCGGCTCGCAGCAAGCCTGCTGAGCGCCCAGTCACATCTCGGCTGGGCGCTTCAGGGCCGCCCACCGGCACCCTCTCCCCTCTGGGTCATCTGCGACGAAGTAGCCTCCACCATCGGATGCACCAAGCTCGAGGCGACCGCGTGGCTGTGGCCGCATTGGCTCCGCGCCGTGAAGACGCACGGCATGCCGTGGGGAGACCCTCAGCGCCTTCAGCGGCACGCGAATCAGGCTCTCCGAGGCGCCGATGACCGTGACACTGCTCAGGCTCAGCTCAATCGTTGGGGCATACCCACTGAGTCCATGGATATGGGTCCTCATGACCCGGATGACCTGGCAGCCCGAATCATCGCGCGATGGGGTGCTCCTTTGCCGATGCTGCGGGGCTTCACCCGCGAGTCGATAGCCGCCTTCTTTGCGGGCGCCCAGTAGGCCGTTGACAGCGCACCACGTGCCGTCGCGGCAATCAGACCCCTTGACCTTGACGTAGCGTCATGGCGTTACGTGTGTTGTGGGCTCATGACGAGCCCACAACACACGCATGGAAGGCCCCGCCATGACAACACCCACCGCCTTCACCCTGGCGCCAGATGCCGTTCTCACCCGCAATCAGGAAACGGGTGCGGCACTCGTGTTCCTCCCGCGAGGACGCGCCTTGCGGCTCAGCACCACGCTCGGTCAGCTATGCGAGGCGGTGATGTCGGCGCCAGGCTTGGCGGCATCGTCTGATTTCGCCGCCTGGGCGCGAACACACCACTGGGATCCGGAGGTGGCCCGCGCGGGCATTCAGGCGCTGAAGCGAGCGGGCGTGCTACGCGCCATGGCCACGGACCCAGCCGATGCGAACCCTCGATCCCGAAGCGCCCGCCGTGTCGAGTGGCGCCGTCCATGCACACTGCGTCTGACCGTCATCGACCCCCAGAACCTGTGTCGCGTGCTGGCCCCGGTGGCACGGACACTCAAGGGCCGAATCGGTGTGGCCGCGGCGATTCTCGGCTTCGTCCTCCAATGCGTCGCTTCTGGAAGCGGGCCACAATGGACTGCGGTGTCGACCGCCCCCTGGGGCGTCATCGCACTCGTATCGGCGACCTGCGTGGTCCATGAGTTTGCCCATGGAATTGCGCTGGCACACGCAGGCGGAAGCCCCAGACGGATGGGAGTGATGCTCTTCTACCTGATCCCAGCCTTCTTCTGCGACGTGGCGGACAGCTTCACACTGAGTCGGCGCGATCAGGTTCACGTTGCCTTGGCCGGAGTGATCGCGCAAAGCCACCTCGGAGGCCTGCTCGTACCGCTGGTGCTCATTCCCGGAGCCTGGGAGGCACCTCTGGCCTGTTATTTCCGCGTGAACACTCTCATGGTGCTGGTCAACATGGTTCCCTTCGTGGCCCTCGACGGATACTTCGCGTTACGCGCCGTCGTCGGCATCCCCAACCTTCGCCTCACCGCCCTTGAGACCTGGCGAGGCGTGCTCCGCCGCCCCATCGGTGGCGGTACTCACATCACAGCGGACCGAGCAAGGCGCCGATTGCTCGTGGTCCTCGGTGCCGGGGCCTCCCTCTTCCCACCACTCATGGCGACGTTCAGCGCGACAACACTGGCCGCCTCGCTATCCATCGATCTTCCCGACCGTCTCACCGTGATGCTAGCGGTGGTGCTGGCCTGGTGCTGCACCATGTGCCTTCGTTCAGCGCGTCGAGGTGCAGCGGCCCCTGGAAGAACACCGGACCGGTCCCCGGCCGGGGCAATCTCACACAGCCCGTCGTGGCGAGCGTCAGGGGGACGCGGCATGATGGGTACGTCCCTGGGCGTCCGCGCCGACATCGACCACCACCCAGAAGGAGGGTCACCTCGTGCCTATCCCCTCTGCCGTCCCCAAGGTTCGCATCGTGGCCGCGCTCGTCGCGGCCATCGCTTTGAGCGTCCCGCCCGCTTTGGGAGCCGCAGCAGCCCCACCGACGATGCCGTCCCCCGCCCGTGAGACCAGGCCCGCCCCGCCGGCGAGTGCTGTCCCGCCGGCGAACGCCATCTCGGCCGGGAGCGCCAGCGCGGACTATGGCGAGGCTCTCGCCGATGCCTGCGATGGTCCCCTCGCCGACCCACGGGATCCATGGGTCGACGAGTCGCGCATCGTGGCGCTCGCCAGGGACGGGGTCACGGGTGGCCAGATTCGCGCCCAGGCGCGCCAGGCGGCACGGCGCGTCTCGCCATCGGCGGCGGTGCTCGACAGCGATCCAGCCGCGTCACCTGTGGTGGTGGTCCGCACGGCACCCCAAGCCTCGGCCGAGGTGATTGACGCCATGGTCGAATCGGGCCTCTACCAGGCGGTCGATTACGACATGATCCGCCACTCCCACGCGACACGCACCCCCAACGATCCGCTCTACTCATCGGATCCCCAGTACCTGTACGGGCTGCGGTCCGCGCCGGAAGGGTCACACTTCGACGAGGCGTGGGCAGCAGCCACCAATCTCGACGGCACCGTGGCAGGCGCGCCGATGGGCTGGATC
>JAISBQ010000080.1 GCA_031266115.1 Bifidobacteriaceae bacterium | reverse complement strand
CCGCATACGAGTTCCTCGGGTGGACCGTGGAGGACGGCCCGGACGAGGCACTGCGCCCAGGGACGCTGCTAGGTGAACTGGCGAACGACGTGGTCCTGTGGGCGCGGTGGCAGCCGGTCGCCTACATCATCGATTACCACGGCCCTTCGGGCGACAACCCGCCCTCGTATACCGTTGAGGACAACGGCGTTATCCTGGCGCCGCCACCTGCCCAGCCTGGGTACGAGTTCACGGGGTGGTACACCGCCCCAGAGGGCGGCGACCGGATAGAGGCGATTCCCCCGGGTGTCACCGGAACCTTCGCGGTGTGGGCACGGTACATGAAGATCGACGTACCGGTGTCACCGTCACCGGACCCCTCGACCACGCCTCCCAGCGATCCGCCATCCTCGCCGCCGTCCGCCCCACCCAGCCAGTCCCCCCCGCCCTCGGTCATGCCGCCGGTGAGTTCGTCTCCCTTGGCGTCCGCCGTGGTGGTGGCGCCCGTGGTGAGCAGTCCCGCTCCCAGCGTGAGTCCATCGACGCAGGCGTCGACTGTCTCGTCGAGCTCGGCGCCGCCGTCCCCATCAATCAGTCCCAGCGCGAGACCTCGCGCCACCACCGCAGCACCCGAGCCTTCAGCGTCTCCCGTCGCCCCATCCGCTCCGGTGGTCACCGAGCCCGAGGAGACTGAAGAGCCCACCCCGAGCCCGAGCCCAACAAGCGCGTCGCCATCGGCCAGCCCGTCCGCTGTGACGCCGAGTCCGGTGGACAAGGAGACCGAGAGTCCGGTGCCACAGACTGCCGAGGCGCCGCCGCCTCCTCCCGCGGGAGGGTTTGGCAGGCAGGCCGCTGGGTGGTCGCTGATCGCTGCCGGCAGCGCCGGTCTGGTGGGGCTTGGCGCGTACTGGTTCCGTCGCGTCCTCTACGTGGTCTGACTGCGCCGGCCGGCAGCCCCGTGAGGTAGGCCAGCCCCGCTCGATGCGGTGGCCGTGTTGTGCTGCCCGGCCAGATGTGGCGGCGCGACCGGCTGTGCCAGCAACCGGCTAGCGTGGCATCCGACGTGGCGAGTTTCTCCCTATGACGACGTCCCATTCGGATCACATATTCCCGAGTGGTCACCGAAATGGTCATGCCTTTCGCCGGCTATAGCGCAGACGAAGACCAGTTAACGCCGAGAGGCCGGGAAACATTCCCTGCACTGGGCCCTGGCACGAACGTGCGCTCATCGCCACCGGTGCACACACGTGCATGAGGGAAGAGGGCATGACGGCCCATGCCAAAGCATGGTGTCTGCGCAGGTGAGGGCCCTGTTTTGGGGCCATCGGGCCCATGGTCCCGGTCCTAGTTGCGGGGTGTGTCCCAGGGAATCTGCCATCTGGGAATAGCCCGGCCCTCGCCGCGCGTTGTTGCTATCGGTTGCGTCAATGACGGCGGCTGGGACAGGCTCCACGAGGCCTTGCCGGCCACCTGAGACAGATTCTCGCTCGACGGGGTGAGTTGGAGACCAGCGAAGTACTACGCAACGAATATAGGCTTTCTGATACTAGTGGTGATATGAAATGTATACTCATTCGAGAGCGGTCATTGCAGCCGCCACGCTCTCACTCGCAGTTCTCGGACTCGCCCCCCTTTCCGCCCACGCGACTCACGCGATCGACGAGACCGGTCAGCCCTCCGACGGTGTACCCGCCGACCGGTCCGTCAACATCGACGCCTCGTCTGATTCCCTGGTCACCGACCCCATGACCTCGCCTGATGCGCTCCCCGACGGCCTCGCGGCCGCGATCGACAGGGATCTGGGAATGACCCCCGAAGAGTATGTCGAATCGGGTACCACGGCACGTATGGCCGGGCAATTGATTGACGATCTGAGCGCGGTGGGGATCGCGCCGGCCGATGTTGAGATCTCAGGCACCTCCGAGATCTCGGTGGTGGTGGACAACCCGGCCGAGGCAGCGGCCGTCGAGGCCCGTGGCGCGGTGGCGGTCAGCCGCACCGATGGAGCGGTGGCAGTCAGTGAGCCAGCGGTCATGCCGGTGGTCCGCACGATGTCGGACACGGTGCCAGCGGGGTCGAAGTTCCTCACGTCGACGTATCACGCATGCACCCTGGGGTTCTGGGGATACGACTCACAGGGCCAGCCCGTGGCCCTGACCGCCGGTCACTGTGCCAAGAACGCGTCGGGGCCGGTGTCCAAGATGCAGACCGAGAATCCGTGGGGGGAGACCGGGGCCACGGAATCGCAGTCGTTCGGCGCGTTCCACCTGGGGATGTATGGATCGGGCTATGACGCGACGCTGGTGCTGTCCAACCAAGAGCAATCCGCGCCGGGTCACGTGGACGTGTATGGGAGCGCTGGGCCTCAGAGCGTGCCGGTGTACGGGTGGACGCCTCCCGTGGTGGGAGCCAACGTCTGCAAGTCGGGAGCTCGGACGGGGTGGACCTGCGGGGTCATCACCGAGCTTCCCAAGGACTTCGTGGTGTCCGACGAGGGGTCGCCCACCGTGTCAGGGATGTCCACGACCCTGTGTTCGGCCTCGGGAGACTCCGGCTCACCGATCCTGTCGGGCAACTACGCGGTGGGCATCTTGTCCTTCGGGAGCTACAGCATCAAGCCGGGCGACACGGAGAGCGCATGCGACATGAAGGTGCAGGTGGAGCGGTTCAAGGCCGAGGCTCTCAACTACTACCCGTCCGGCCAGCGGGAAGCCGCCCTCCAGCTGCTGGAAGCTGATCCCAACCGGTTGATCCTCACAGGCGCGCAGGCGATGACCGGTCCCGGCCAGACGATCGAGGCACTGTTCGGGAACGATTTCAAGCTGGCGGTCGCGATGCCTGCGCCCAAGTTGGTGAAGAAGTCGGCCACAAAGGCGCGCACGGTCATCAAGGGGCATGTCGATCTCATGGGCAGGACCAACACCGAGTACAAGGTCAAGGTGAAGATCGGTCCGCGCAACTACGTGGTCACGCCGGATGCGAACGGTGACTTCACCATCAAGGGTGCCAAGCTCAAGTCCAAGAAGGTCACCGTGTCGATGCGCACCCACCTCGTCGACCAGACGGTCCAGAAGTCGACCTCGACCGAGAAGAAGCTCAACGCCTCACACCTCGCCAAAAAGGCCGCCGACGCCAAGAAGGCCGCCAAAGCCAAGAAGGCGGCTAAGGCCAAGAAGAAGGCCGCGGCCAAGGCCAAGAAGTAGGGGACTTCGCCCCGCTCGCTCCCGCAGTGCCGTCCGGCCTAGCGCCTCGTCGGACGGCACTGCCACGTCGTCGGCCCCTCGCGCCTCAGGACGGCGTGGGGCGCGACGGGCGCCACTCGGTGCACGGCCCGGAACCGTCGCAGAACGGGAGGTTCGCACTCGACGCACACCGGCACAGGGCGATCCGGGTCTGGGGCGTGGCGCCATCGTCCGTGACAAGGGTGAAGTCGCCGCGCAGCCACACCGGCCCATCGGACTTGGCGACCACCTGTGCGGTGGTTTCGCCCGTCTCTCCCGGCAGATACTCCCGGACGAACGAGTACTTGAGCGCCCCGGTGGGACACCGTTCAACGACGCGTGCCACCTCGAAGGCGTCGCCCCGGTCGGGCAACACCCAAGGTTTGCGGTGGATATCGAACACGGCCGGAGCGCCTCTCAGGCACTCGGCGGCGTGGAGACAAAGGTCGGCGTCGAAGGTGACGTTGATCGACGTGCCCCAATACAGCTTCGCGGTCATCTCAGCGATCCTCTCACGTCTGAATCCCGAAGGCGGCACGGCGGCCGGCTGGAACTGTGGCGACGTAGGCCGGATTCTCGGTGATGAACGCGGCCACGAAGGGGCAGTAAGGGAGTACCTGCCACCCGTGGTCGCGCGCGTCGTCGAGCGCCGCGCCCACCAACCGGTGCCCGAGGCCCCGGCCCGCGGCCTCGGGTGACACCTCCGTGTGGGTGAAGGCGATCTGGTTTCCCGTTCGCTTGTATTTCGCCACTCCGATGAGGCTGCGCCCGTCGAAAAGCTCGTACTCGCTGAGGGCAGGGTTGTCCTGCACAGTGATTGCCATGGTGTCCCCCTTTGACCTCCACCCTGACGGCGCAGCGTCCCGGTGTCAACGGCGCCCCGGCAGGATTCCGACTACGATGACTTGCCGTGGGTACCACCCAAAGTCCGGGCCGATACGTGTGTGCCCGGCCGGGCCGTTTGACCACGTCGCGACGTCGCCGTCGGGGCGCTGCGGACGGGGCGGTCTCGCTTGGCGCAGACGACATCGGATCGATTCCCGCCGCGGCCTTAGTATTTCTACGCGGTGGGTTTGGCTGTCTTTGGCGGCCGAGTTGGATGCTTGACGGACGCAAGCCCCGGGTGCACCTTACGGTGCGATGCGGCGCACGGGGCGGCGCCGCCGTGGTGGCAGGAGGGGCGCTGAGAGGACAGATGGAACGCTGACCGTTGCCATAGCGGTGCCCCCCGGTTCGCGGTCAGCGATAGCACGTGACAGTTCGGTCGATGAGTAGTTCTCTGGAGCCTTCCGGAGTCTTGTGGTCATATCAGGGGGTAGTGATGAACGAGATGAGCGTCGAGGAGATCCTCGGCCTGCTTGAGGAGAATCCGCAGTTGCGCGTGGCCGAGTGCCTGGCGCCCTGGACGCACGGAGCGGTCGAGTGACAGAGATCCTGCTGCCGCACGTCGAGTTCGCGCGCTATGTGCTGCGCTCGGGGGAACTGGACGTGCCTCAGGCCTTCATCCGGCGGGCTCAGCTCGCTGCGCTTCCAGCGGTGCCATCCGGCAGCGTTGTCGAAGTTCCGGCCTACCTCATCGACTTAGGGTTGCGGCGCTGGCGCGACCCGGCCACGTTGTTCCTCGGCTCGCTTGCGCGTCAGCGCGAGCTGGCGGAGGTGTGGGAGACCCTGGAGCTACGCCAACCCCGTGCCATTGCCGCTGTCACGCGTGCATGGGACAAGGGCGCCCGGTCGAGCGATGAAGTCACCGCGGATCTCGAATCCCTCGTCATTTTCACGGGCGACGATGTCGCCGCTACCCGGTTCGCCTCGCTGTTGTCCGAATCGGTTCGCCCTCTCGACTCCGCCCGGATGACCGTCGCGCTGGCCACCGTGCGATCCCTTGAGGACCCCGTCGATGCGGGACGGCTCTTCGAACTCGCCCGGGACCTGTGTACCACCGGGCTCGGGCGCTACATGGCCGAGTTGCGCCGCGTCGCCCTCATCATCAAGCGCATCCGTGACTACGCCGAGGCGCGCGCGCTCATCCAGGAACTCCAAGCCGAAGCGACCTCCCACGGCGCCTCATGGGTCCTGTCGGAGGCCGATACGGCGGGAGTCCACGCCCTCCTACTCAACTTGCGTGCCCTGATCGAAGTGCGCGAAGACGACCTGCCCACGGCCCTAGCCACCATGGAAGAGGCCGCCGCCATCATGCCGGACGATGGGTTCGTCATCGTCCCCGGAGACATGGCAGACCGGTATCGCTCCCAGGTGAGGATCAACGTAGTCCAGACGTTGTGGCTGCTGGGCCAGGTGCCCCAAGCCCTCCAGCGCATCAACGCCCACGTCACGATCACGCGCACCGAACACCCCTACTCGCTGTCCGAGGCTCTCCTGGTGGCGGCCTACTTCAACTTCATGGGCGGGGAGTACGGGATGGCACTGTCGTACTGCATGGAATCGGAGCGGTTGATCGCCGCCGAAGGCGCACCGACGCGCCTGGCGATGTGCAGGCGGATCGCCGTCGGATCTCTGGCGAGGATGGGCAAGCGGCGCCGTGCCGACATCCTCGCCCACCAGATGGTGCGAGACCCGCTGGGAGACCATCGACTTGTCTGACACCCCCCCACCCCCC
>JAISBQ010000190.1 GCA_031266115.1 Bifidobacteriaceae bacterium | reverse complement strand
GTTCTTCTTGGTCCGCTTGGAGGTGACCAGGTTCTTGAGGCGCGCATCGGAAAAGGCCTCGACCAGGTACTTCTTGGTCTTCTTGGTCTTCTTCCAGCTCACCTGAACACGAGCGGGCTTAGAGGCCACCTCCTTCAAGCGCATGGGATCTGTTGCGACCGTGACCATGGACGATGACGTACCCCGGGCGGCCGCGCCGACCCCAGGTGACGGCGTAGCGGTCGCCGGCACGCCGGCCGGCACCACCAGCGCACCGCCGAGAAACACACTCAGGGTGACGCGAGCGGATGGGTGAGATGTGAGCAAACGGCGCACGGGAATCCTCCAGGACGGGAAGTGGCGGAATACGGTCATGCTATCCGCGCAGGCCTCATTCGAGCGGGACATCGCCTGCCGGTGTGCCCGCTGGCGAGGCCGGTGCTGCGGGCGTCGGTGGCGACGCGGGTGGATCGGCCGGGATCACGGGCGTTTCAGGCGGAGGTGAGGGTGTGGTTTGCGCCGGCGGCGGGGACGCGGGCTGGGTCTCCGGCGCGGGCGCGGTCGGATCTGGAGTCTGGGGCAGGTCGGGCGGCGGCACGGACGGCGGAAGCTCGGTGGGTGGCGCGATGGGTGGTGGGGTCGGCGCCCGGGAGGGTGGGTCGTCCCTCGGTTCGCTCTCGGTGGCGGTCGGCTCAGACTTGCTGGGCCGCTCTGCGCGCCAGGCTCCCTCAGATCCGCCGAGGTTCTCGGGGCGGTCCGGGAACGGGATCACGTCAAGACCCTCGTGTTCTGCGGTCATGAGGTCTACCCATACCTGGGCGGGTAGGGCGCCGCCGTTGATCTCGCTCACCCCACCGAACGGGGTCAGTTCGACCACGTTTCCGCCCGGTCCTTCCTGGTAGAAGGCGACCGCGGTCGCCATCTGCGGGGTGTAGCCAACAAACCATGCCGACCGGTGTTCTTCGGATGTTCCAGTCTTCGCGGCAGAAGGTCGGCCCAGCTCCTGCGCCGTGGTGCCAGTCCCCACCTCGACTACCTCGGTCAGGGCGTAGGTCACCTCGGCCGCGACATCGGGGTCGAGGACTCTGACGCCTTCGTTGGGCCCCACGTAGACGACCTGTCCGGCCGGATCAGTCGCGCTGGCCACGATGTGCGGCTCGTGGCGGACACCCTGGGCGGCGAACGTGGCGTACACGTTCGCGACATCGAGCGGGTGCGGCGAGGCAGTGCCCAGCACGTTGGTGAGGTCAGCGTCCAAGCCCGGGGTGTCAGCGGGAATCCCGAGGTCGATGGCGGTCTGCCGGGTGACGTCGCCACCGACCTCTTCGTTGAGTTGGGCGTAGACGGTGTTGACCGAGTTCTCGGTTGCCTTCAGCAGGCTCATGTTCCCGTACGAGGTACCCCCGATGTTCTCGACCTTCCAATCGCCGATCTCCATTGGGGAGCGGCCGGAATACCAGTCGGTGAGTGCATGTTCGCCGGTGGTCAGAGCCGCGGCCAAGGCGATCGGCTTGAAGGTCGATCCGGCCTGGGCGATGTCCTGAGTGACCGCGTTTTGCTGACGCTTGATGTAGTCGGCGCCTCCATACAGCGCGCGAACCTCCCCGCCGGCGGGATCGATCGAGACGACGGCGACATGAAGCGACGCAGGCCGGTCTTTGGGTAGGTCCCGCACCGCGCGGGCCGCCGCCCGCTGCTGGGTCCGGTCTATCGTTGTGACGATGGTGAGGCCCCCTTCGTCCAGCTGGGTCTCGGTGAGACCGCCTCGCCCGGTCAGTTCTGCCCTGACCATCTGGAGCAGGTAGCCGCGCGCGCCGCCGTAGACGTTGGACACCTCGTGCTCCGCAACCTCGGGGAACGTCAGGGCATCGCGATCGGCCTGGCTGAGGGTGCCGGTCACCACCATCCCGTCCAGCACGTAGTTCCAGCGGGCGAGGGCGGCCTCGGGGTTGACGGCCGGATCGTAGTTCGACGGCGCGGGGATCATCCCGGCCAGGAGGGCGGATTGTGAGACGTCGAGTTCGCTGGCGTGCTTGTCGAAGTACGCCTCGGCAGCGGTTTCCACACCGTAGGCGCCGCGCCCGAAGTAGATGGTGTTGAGGTAGTCCGAGAGAATCTCGGCTTTGTCCTTCTCCCGTGTCACCTTGACCGCGAGGATCGCTTCGCGGAACTTCCCGGCGAGGTCCGTGGTGGTCTTTCCGACGAAGTAGCGCTCGATGTACTGCTGGGTGATGGTCGAGCCGCCTTGGCGGGCGCCGCCACGCAAGTTGGCGTAAAACGCCCGTCCGAGGGCCACCGGGTCCACCCCGGCGTTGTTCCAGAACGTCCGGTCCTCCGCGGCGATCACAGCATCGCCGAGATGGGCCGGCAGGTCGGCGATGGGCACGATGGTTCGGTCCTGGACCGCGAACTCGCCCATGAGCGAGGTGCCGTCGGCGTAGTACACCTTGGTGGTCTGCGCAAACGCGTCAGCGGCTGGCGTGGGTAGCGACGTGGTCGCATACGCCCACACGAACACACCCACCACGGCGACGATTCCCGCCAACGCGCACGCTCCGACGAATGTCCACGACGGGAGCCACCGCCGGATGCCGGTGTGCTGGCGTCGCGGATAGTTCCACCAGCGCCGCGGTGCCGGCGACGGTGGCGTTGCCGGCGGCCGGGCGACGGGGACCGCCCGCCACGCCCGTTGCCGCGTCACGCCAGGCCCGGCGCGCCGTGGGATTCGGCCCTGCGTCCGCCCTGAAGGTGATTCGGTCACACTCGCCTCCGTGTCTTCTCTCCAGGCGGTCCCCCGCCCCGGCGTCCCGCCGGCACCGCGGGCCGGTATCGAGCCACGCGATGATGCCCACCTATTCCCTGATGAGCCCCTCCGCCTACCATAGAGTCTCGCTGATGAAGCTGGACGGCCGGTACGCCGAGTCGGGCGCACCCTGTCGATCGATGAGGAACCGACGGCGCGCCGCGGGCGCGCGAAAGGATGTGGATCATGAGCCTGTGCGCGATCACCCGCGCCCTGCCCGGAACAGCCGTCGAACGCCTGGGTCGCGTCCACGAGGTGCGCTTGTGGCCTGGCGAGATGCCGCCATCGTCGGATGAGCTGGTGGCCTTGGCTCACGACGCCGATGCCCTGATCGCCCTGGTCACCGACACGGTGGACGCCGCCGTCTTCGATGCCTGTCCCCGCCTGCGCGCGGTCGCCAACTACGCCGTGGGATTCGACAACATCGCCGTGGCCGAGGCAGCCGCCAGGGGGATCGCTGTCGGCAACACTCCCGATGTCCTGACCGACGCCACGGCCGATCTGGCCTTCGCGCTGCTCGCTGCCGCGGCCCGGCAGATCGCGCAGGCGGACCGCTACGTACGGGAGGGACGATGGCGCACATGGTCGCCTCAGCTCTTCCTCGGTAAGCCGCTCAAGGGCGCACGCTTGGGGATCGTGGGGCCCGGGCGGATCGGCCGGGGAGTGGCCGACCGCGCCGAGGGGTACGGCATGGATGTCACCGTCTTTGACCAAGGCGATCCCGCAGGCACCTTCGAACGGCTTCTCGCGGAGTCCGATTTCGTCTCCTTGCACTGCCCACTGACGCCTGAGACCCGCCACATCATCGACGAGGGGACGTTGGCGCTCATGAAACCCGATGCGATCCTCGTCAACACCGCGCGCGGTGGTCTCGTGGACCTCGTGGCCGTGGCCGCTGCTCTCGGCGAAGGTCGGCTCGGCGGGGCGGCCCTGGATGTCACCGATCCCGAACCGCTCCCGTTGGACCACCCGATCCTCACGGCTCCTCACCTCACGCTGGCCCCGCACATCGGCTCGGCCACCAGGCAAGCCCGTGAGGCGATGGCGGACCTCGCCGTGGACAACATCCTCGCGGCCCTCGCTGGCTGCGCGATGCCGCACCCGGTCGCAGTGGCATAGGAGCGGCAGCGCCCACTCGCCAGGAGCCGCAGAGGCGTGGCCTGCGAGGAGTGTCGAGGAACCGCCGGCGTGTTGCTCGATCTAGTTGGGAGATGTATCGTCTAGATACATCGCGACCAACCCGGTCGCTGTGACACCTCATCAAGGCCCCCCTTTCCCCATGCGTTCACGGTCCTCAGTGCTGGAGCTCGCCATCCTTGGGCTCCTTCACACCACCCCCATGCACGGCTACGAGTTGCGCAAGCGGCTCAACGCGCTGCTTGGACCGTTGCGCGCTTTTTCTTACGGAACCCTCTACCCATGCCTACGGACCCTGTCCGCGAAAGGCCTCATTGCGTCATCGTCCACGGACGATGACGCGCGCACCCTGGGTGGCAAACGCGCCCGCATCGTGTACCGGCTGACGCCGGCCGGCACCACCGCGCTTGAGGCCATGCTCGGAGAGGCCGGTCCGGCCTCGTGGGAAGACGAGAGTTTCGACGTGCGCTTCGCCTTCTTCGCCCAAACCGACGTGGACACGCGGCTGCGGGTGCTGGAGGGGCGGCGCCTGCGCATGGCCGAGCGGCTCGACGCCCTGGCATCAGCCTTGGCATCGGGCCGTGACGCCGATTCGTACGCCATCGAACTGCAACGACACGGCATGGATCAGCTCAAACGCGAGGTGGACTGGCTGGACGCCTTGATCGAGACCGAACGCGCTGCCCGGCCCAAACGGGTCCACCGCACTCGCGCGCGCTAGCACCACCCGGCACACCCGCCGGCCCATCCACCCTCACCCTAAGGAGAACCCCATGAGCCCGATCCGAGTCGCCATCGCTGGCGTCGGGAATTGCGCGTCATCACTGGTCCAAGGCGTCCACTTCTACCGAGAAGCGGCACCGACCGAGACGGTCCCCGGCCTGATGCACGTGCAATTCGGGCCGTACCACATTTCCGACATCCAGTTCGTCGCCGCCTTCGATGTCGATGCGGACAAAGTCGGCCTGGACCTGGCTCAGGCGATCACGGCCTCCCAGAACAACACAATCACCATCGCCGAGGTCCCACCCCTGGGCGTCGACGTGCAGCGGGGTCCCACCCTCGACGGCCTTGGCATGTACTACCGCCAGACCATCGTCGAGGCGCCCGGCGAGCCCGTGGATGTGGTCCGCGTGTTGCGCGAGCGGGAGGTGGACGTGTTGATCTCCTACCTGCCCGTGGGTTCCGAGGAGGCCGACAAGTTCTACGCCCAGTGCGCCATCGACGCCGGCGTCGCCTTCGTCAATGCCCTGCCGGTGTTCATCGCCTCCGACCCGCAGTGGGCCGCCAAGTTCACCGACGCCGGCGTGCCCATTGTCGGGGACGACATCAAATCGCAGGTGGGCGCCACCATCACCCACCGAGTGCTCGCCCGGCTCTTTGAGGATCGGGGCGTGATCCTCGACCGCACCTACCAGTTGAACGTAGGCGGCAATATGGACTTCAAGAACATGCTCGAGCGCGAGCGACTGGAGTCCAAGAAGATCTCCAAGACCCAGTCGGTCACCTCCAACATCGACCACCACATCGACCCGCGCAACATCCACATCGGCCCATCGGACTATGTCGAATGGCTCGATGATCGCAAGTGGGCGTTCGTCCGCCTCGAAGGCCGGGCGTTCGGCGGTGTGCCGCTCAACCTGGAATACAAGCTGGAGGTCTGGGACTCGCCCAACTCGGCAGGGATCATCATCGATGCCCTCAGGGCCGTCAAGATCGCCCGCGATCGCGGGATCGGCGGACCCATACTCGCCGCTTCCACGTACTTCATGAAATCACCGCCTGTCCAGCATGAGGACCGCGAGGGGCGGGCCATGGTCGAGGCGTTCATTCGTGGCGAGATCGAGCGATAGGGCACAGCACGACACAAGATCTGGTGTGTCGGCGCCATCGTGCACCTACATGTAGTAGGGTTCGGCACTGTGCCGGTCGCTGGAAGCAGCGGCGCGTGGCGCGGCCAGGGGTACACAAGGTGCCCGCGAGGCCGTGGCACGCGCACGGGAACCCGGTGGGAATCCGGGACTGCCCCGCAGCGGTAAGTGGGAACGACGGTCGCACCACGCACTGGGCCTCACGGGTCTGGGAAGCAGCGGCCAGGTAGGAATGAGGGCGGCGCCCACGAGTCCGAAGACCTGTCGGCACCTGCGGGTAGACACCTGCAGGGAGGACCGTGGCTCGCGGGAGTCACCCCGTGGACCGGCCCCGGCCGGGTGCTGGCTTCGGGGCCGCTCGCCGCCTGCGTCCCTCCATCGAGTGCGACGAGGAGACGCCCGCGATGACCCACCCCACCGATTCCACTGCCCTGCTTCACCCCGAAGGCGCCGCCGCGGGCGCCTCGGCGGACACCGGCCCCGGCCACGTCGTCAAACGCGATGGCACCCTTGCCACGTTCGACCTGGGCCGCATCGCCACGGCGATCGCGAAAGCCGGCGCCGCCACTGGGGAGTTCACCAGCGACGAGGCACTCCTGCTCGCCAGGTTCGTCACCCGCAAGGCGCCGGGCCACCAGCCGCCCACGGTCGAGCAGATTCAAGACCTCGTGGAGTCCACGCTCATCAACGCCGGCTACCACGCCACGGCCCGCGCCTACATCGTCTACCGCGAACGCCACTCGCTGCTGCGCAAAGACACCAGGGTGGTGGTCGATGTCGAATCGTCCATCAACGAGTACCTCGACCGGTCCGACTGGCGGGTCAACGCCAACGCCAACCAGGGGTACTCGCTGGGCGGGCTGATCCTCAACACGTCGGGAAAGATCATCGCCAACTACTGGCTGTCCCACGTGTTCTCCCCTGAGATCGGTCAAGCCCACCGCGATGGCGACCTGCACATCCACGACCTCGACATGCTGTCCGGCTACTGCGCGGGATGGTCGCTGCGAACCCTTCTCGCCGAGGGTCTGGGAGGCATCCCCGGCAAGACCGACGCCGCTCCCCCCAAGCACTTCTCCTCCGCCATTGGACAGATCGTCAACTTCCTGGGGACACTCCAGAACGAGTGGGCAGGCGCCCAGGCCTTCAGCTCATTCGACACCTACATGGCGCCCTTCGTCCGGCTCGACAAACTCACCTATCCCCAGGTGCTCCAAGGCATCCAAGAACTCGTCTACAACCTCAACGTCCCGTCACGATGGGGTACGCAGACTCCTTTCACCAACCTGACCTTCGACTGGGTCTGCCCGGCCGATCTGCGCGACGAACACCCCGTGGTGGGCGGCGTCGTCCAGGATTTCGCCTACGGCGAGCTGGGCGCCGAGATGGACATGATCAACCAGGCCTACATCGAAGTGATGACCCGTGGCGATGCCACAGGACGCGTGTTCACGTTCCCGATTCCCACGTACAACATCACCGAAGACTTCGACTGGGAATCGCCCAACGCCGAGCGCCTGTTCGAGATGACCGCCAAGTACGGGCTGCCGTACTTCCAAAACTTCATCAACTCAGAGCTCAAGCCCAACCAGATTCGCTCCATGTGCTGCCGGCTCCAACTCGACCTGCGCGAGCTGCTCAAGCGCGGCAACGGGCTGTTCGGTTCGGCCGAGCAAACCGGGTCTCTCGGCGTGGTCACCATCAACTGCGCACGGCTCGGCTACCGGCACGCCGGTGATTTCCCCGGGCTCATCGCCGCCCTCGACCGGCTGCTGGATCTTGCCCGTGACTGCCTCGAGGTCAAGCGCAAGGTCATCCAACGCCTCATCGACCAAGGCCTCTTCCCGTACACCAAGCGGTACCTCGGCACTCTGCGCAACCACTTTTCGACCATCGGCGTCAACGGGATCCACGAGATGACCCGCAACTTCTTCGCCGGCTCCCGCACCCCGGCCGGAGACGACGCCGGCGGCATCACCACGGCTGCCGGCTACGATCTCGCCGTCCGCCTCCTCGACCACGTCCGGGCGCGCATGGTCGAATTCCAAGAGTCCACGGGGCACCTGTACAACCTCGAGGCGACACCGGCAGAGGGCACCACCTACCGTTTCGCCAAGGAGGACCGCCGCCGCTTCCCCGGCATCCTCCAGGCTGGGACGCCTCAGAATCCCTACTACACGAACTCTTCCCAGCTGCCCGTCGGGTTCACCGACGACCCCTTCGAGGCCCTCGAGCGGCAGGATGAGCTTCAACGCAAGTACACCGGCGGCACCGTTCTCCACCTCTACATGTCCGAGCGTGTCTCCAGTGCCGCCGCCTGCCGCGAACTGGTGCGCCGGGCATTGAGCCGTTTCTCCCTGCCCTACATCACCATCACGCCGACGTTCTCCATCTGCCCCTCGCACGGCTACCTGTCCGGCGAGCATCCCACATGCCCACGTTGCGCGCAGGAGCATCCAGACGCCGAGCCCTCGCCCTGCGAGGTGTGGACCCGTGTCATGGGCTATCACCGTCCCGTGTCCTCGTTCAACATCGGCAAACGCGGCGAACACGCCGAACGGCGCCACTTCAGCGAGTCGGTCGCTTTGGGTGCGGCCCCGGCCTCCGCGGCATGACAGGGACGATGGCGCCCCCACGCCCCGCCTCTACCTCGCCTTCCCAGACCGATGGCGAGGGCGGGCGCGCCGGCGGTCGGCGGCGGGCCGCTGTGCCCGCACTCGCCATCGGCGGGCTGACGCGCCTGAGCACATGCGATTGGCCCGGCACACTGGTGGCGACCGTGTTCTGTCAAGGATGCCCGTGGAACTGCGTCTACTGCCACAATCCCGATCTCATCGACCCACGGCGCCCCGGAACCATCCCCTGGGACGATGTTCTGGCGCTGATGGAACGTCGCGTCGGGCTGCTGGACGGACTGGTGTTCTCCGGGGGCGAGCCGACCCGGCAGGACCTGCGGGCCGCCATCGTCCAGGTGAAGGATCTCGGGTTCGGGGTGGGTCTGCACACCATGGGCGCCTATCCGAGGCGGCTAACCGAACTCCTGCCGCTGATCGATTGGGTGGGCTTCGATGTCAAGGCCGCTCCAGGCCGGGTTGAGGAGATCACGCGCACGGGCGGATCCACCAGCGCGATGGAGACCTCCCTCGACCTGCTGATCGCATCCGGGGTGTCCTACCAGGTGCGAACCACCTGGGGGCCCGGCGTCATGTCGCGGGCCGACGCCGAGGAGGCTCGCGCGTGGGCGCGGGCACGCGGCGCCAACGATCCCGTGCTCCAAGACGTCCGCACCGAAGGGACCCGTCCGCCATTCGCGCGAGCGCACGCCGTGGCGGTTGGGACGTCCCTGGCGAGCGTCTCGAATGGGGAGCCGGCACGCCGCTGAGAGCGGGACTGCGCGACAACGTCCCTAGCCTTGGCCGATGGTCCCCAAGCGAGTGTCCACTTCTCACGCGCGGCCTGGCCGTGGCGACGTGGATCGCCTCATCGTCGAGTCGGGTTGGCCCGCCGACCACGTGAGTCAAGGACACCGCATCGGCGCAGGGGACCGCGTCCCCTTCGTTGTGACCACGGCTGACGCGACGCCGCTGGCCGTGATCGACCTCGCCCGTGCCCACCAACCACCTGCAGGCCAGATCGCCCGCGCCGTCCGATGGGCCGAGCGCCTCGACGCACCGCTCGCCTATGCCGTCAGCGCCACCCAGATCGCCGAGTTCCGGCTGCCTTCCACGTCTTCCACAATGCCGCCGACCAGTCCTCCGGCCGCCCCCCGGTCCCACCCCGTCGCCCACCTGGCCACTCCGGCGGACGCGTGGGCCGCTTACCTGGGTTATCACCACCTGACGGTCGAAGCCGGCATGGCCGTCACCCAGCCGTTCGCCGACATCGTCGGGCGTGATGGGCGCCATCACGTGCCGCGCTACTACCAGGTGGTGGCGGTCAACACAGTCGTCGGCGCGATTGCCGGCGGTGCCACGCGTGCGCTGTTGCTCATGGCTACCGGGTCGGGTAAGACCTTCGTCGCGGCGCAGATCGTCGCCAAGCTGCGCTCCTGGCATCGGGCGATCGATCCGAATCGCCTCTTCCGGGTTCTCTACCTCGCCGACCGTGACATCCTTCTTGACCAGCCCATACGCCATGTGTTCGGGCCAGCCTTCGGACCGGAAGCGATCGAACGCGTGCACCGTGGCGTCCGTCAGGGCGCCGGCATCTACTTCGCGTCCTATCAGATGCTGGCGGGCTCCTCCCATGGGCCGGATGTCTCGACGCCACCCGTCGCGTCTGACGCGCTCACCCAGTTCCCGCCGAACTTCTTTTCCCTCGTCATCGTCGACGAATGCCATCGTGGATCAGCCCGTGCCAACTCGGTGTGGCGGGGCGTGCTCGACTATTTCGCCGGTGCCGCCCAACTCGGCATGACCGCAACTCCTCGTGACGACACGGTCAACTCCTACGCCTATTTCGGCAATCCACTCGTCCGCTATTCCCTTCGCGACGGGATCGAGGACGGATACCTGGCGCCCTGGTCGGTCCGGCGAGTACGCGCGGACATACCGGAATCGGAGTGGACGAACGATTCCGATCCTCACCATCGTGGCGCTCCTCACCCGACCGGCGCCTTGGCACGTGTGGCCTACCACCTCAGCGGCGTGATGCGCGAGCACCCCGACGAGCGGACGGTCGTGTTCTGTTCCACGGTGACGGCGGCCGGTGCGATGCGTGATGCCCTCGCCGCGGCGAACCCCGACCTGGTGGCGCGGTGGCCCGACTGGGTGGTGCGAATCGTCGGTGTCGAGGAGCACCGCGACCGGCTGGTAGCTCAGTTCACCGATCCGACCACTCGCACTCCCGTTGTCGCCACAACGTCGCACCTCCTAGACACCGGCGTGGACATCGAGGACTTGGCGCGGGTGGTGTTGGCCCGGCCCGTGAGGTCAACGGTGGAGTTCAAGCAGTTGATCGGCCGGGGATCGCGACTCTATCCACCCAAGGGCAAGACGTCGTTCGAGATCGTCGACTACGTGGGGGCCACAGAGAGGTTTCACGACCCCGACTTTGATGGGTTCCCCGCCGACATGGCTGTTCAACACCTTGGCGCGGCCACATCCACGGGCGGGATGCCTGCGGCCGGCATCCCGGACCCGGCGTCCCCCGTGGCCGCACCGGGCATGGATCGCGATGACCCAGTTGGGCGCTCCTCGGTGGACGGGCGGAAGCGCGACCCGGATGACCGCTCAGTTCGCGCCACGCGCGCTGGACGCGTGAGGGGCGACCCCGGGCCGCGGGCCGGCGCCCAGGGCGGGCATCGCCTGGGCACCACCCCACAGGGTGTGGCCTACCCTTCAGGCATGAGTCTTGCCAGCGACCTTGTCTCCTTGAGCAGGTCGCGAGGCTTCCTCCGTCTCTTGGTGGTCCGGGTGGCAGGCCAGGCCGGCGATGGCGCTCTCCAGGCTGGCCTTGCCGCGTTGTTTTTCTTTGCCCCCGAGCGTGCCAGCACCCCTGGCGGGGTTGCTGCCGCGTTCGCGGTGTTGCTCGGCCCCTTCACCCTGGTTGGTCCGTGGGCAGGTGTCCTGTTGGACCGGTGGTCTCGCCGCGGCGTCCTGATCTGGGGGAACGTGGTGCGCGGCTGCCTGGCCGCCGCCATCGGCCTCATCATGGCTACCGCCGGGATCACCGTGGCTGTGTATGTCCTGGCCTTGGCCGCTCTGTCGGTCTCCCGGTTCATCGGTGCCGGCATCAGCTCGGCCCAGCCGCGGGTGGTGAGGCCTGAGGCGCTGCTCACTGCCAACTCGGTGGCTCCCACCCTGGGCACCGTGGGTTCGGGGATCGGCGCGCTGGCCGGGCTGGTGACTGCCGCGACGGCGAGTCCGGCCGAGCGGGCCTGGGTGTTGGCTATCGCGGCAGCGTTGTTCGCCGCGAGCATGGTGGCCGCGGTCGGGTTCTCCCGCGATGCTCTCGGCCCCGATGGCGAACCCGCCCCGCTCCTCACCGCTCTGCGCGCCCTGATGGCCGGCCTCGCCCAAGGATGGGCCTACATGGTGCACCGCCGCACCCCTGTGTTCGCCATCGGCGCCATGGGATTGAGCCGGCTGGCGTACGGCTTGGTCTTCATCGCGACAATCCTGGTCTCACGCCACCTCCTGTCCTCCCCGAACACCGACGATGGCGGTCTGGGCACCTTCGCCCTCATCCTCGGCTTCGCGGCGGCAGGGTTTGCGATGGCAGCGGTGATCACCCCTCTCGCCCATGCCCGCGTGACGCCCGAGGCATGGGTGGTGGTTTGCGCCGGGATGGGCGTGGCCGGCCAGATCGCCGTGGCGACGTCCTATCACCTGGCCGTGCTGCTGCCAGCGGCGCTACTCCTGTCCACGGGCGTCCAAGGCGGCAAGATTGCGGTAGACACGATCGTCCAACGCGACGTGGCCGATGCGTTCCGCGGCCGGGCTTTCGCCCTCTACGACGTCGCCTTCAACGCCGCATTCCTCCTCGCGGCGGCCATCGCCGCCCTCGCCCTGCCGGCCGATGGCTACTCTCGCCCGCTCCTGATCGCCCTGGCCGGGTTCTACGCCCTGATCGGCCTCACTTACTGGCGCGCCGCCATCGTCCGGCGCCGCGCCTAGCCGCAACTGGAGTAGCGCGGTCCGGCGCACGTGCCTCGACCCTGTCCTTCGCCCGCTGAGGCGAAACCCTCGGCGACGAAGTGATCGCGTCAGCCACCATCGACAGGCTCGTCCACCACGCCCAGGTCATCACCATCGAAGGCGATTCCTACCGCACCCGACACCACCGGTCCGCCCCCACCCCGAAAAGACCTCACCCACCGGTCGGAAACGTACCGAAAACGCGTCGCAACAAATCTCGGTACGTTTTCGACCATCCACGTCACTCGCCCACCAGACCCACTCGAGTGTTCACCCAGGTCACACGGTTGCCACCTGATCGAGGGTCACGACCGGTGCGTCGGAAACGTACCGAAAACGCGTCGAGACGAATTTCGGTACGTTTCCGACCAGTCCACGCCACCCAAGCCATCCAGACCGGGCTCAATCCCGTGATCAGATGGCCTGTGACCCGACAGCGCTGGTGCCCC
>JAISBQ010000183.1 GCA_031266115.1 Bifidobacteriaceae bacterium | reverse complement strand
ATCTTCTTGGTGGCGGTCGAGTTCTTGGCCTTCGACACGTAGCCGTTGATGGTGCCCGTCACCTTCACCCGAATCTTCTTACCCTTCAGGCTCTTGGGGATCGTGAACGTCTTGTTAGTGGCGTTCTTGATCTTCTTCGAGCCCGAGTACCACTGGTAGGAGTACTGGGTGCCCTTGGTCCACTTGGTCACCGCCGCAGTCAGCTTCTTGCCGACCTTGGCTGTACCGCGGATCTTGACGGTGCCAGCCTTGATTACCTTGGTGGCCGGCGGCGCTGGCGTTGTACCCGGAGGCTGCACCTGGGTGCTGAGGGCCGCCATCGCGGCAGACAGCCGGATCAACTCCGAGCGGAGTTGCTCCGATGTGGCGTTCGGGTCGGCGAGCACGGCGCTCGCCGAATTCAGGGCATCCCTGAAGGCGGCGTAGGACGCGTCCGCGTACGCCCCCGGAGGAACAGCGCTCAGCCCACCGATCAGCGCGGTCAGGGAATCCCTGGCCGCTGCGTCATCGTTGGCCGAAGCCGTGGTCTTGTCGAACTGAGCTGCACCGATGGCGCCGGACAGTGCCGCCAACGCAGCGGACACATCGGACTGAGAGGCCTCCGCGCCCTTCGCGACAGTAGCCCTCCCAGCGGTAAGCGCCGCGGCGATCGCCACCTTGGTTGTTGCCGACAGCGCCGGACTGGCCGCAAGGGCCGCGGCGGCGTCGACCATCGCCTGGAGTTGGCTGACGTCGCCACGCGGCGTCAGGCCGGCAATGGCGGCCGTCAGCGCCGCTTGGGTCGCCGCAACCTCGGCCGCCGACGGGTTCGCCTTGGCCTCGACAGCCTTGGCGTCCGCGAGGGCCTTGGTGAAGGCAGACCAGGACGATGGCGTCACGGCGCCGGCACTGTACGTGCCCGCCGTGACCTTCGCATCCACATCGGCGACCTGGTTGGCCAAGGTGGTCTTGGTCTGATCAGGCGGCTGGACCGCGGCTGGCTCCTCATTGGCGAGGCGATCGATCGCGTTACCGACAAAGACCCACTTGGCGGACGTATCGATCACGTACTCCGACTCGAACCACATCATCCCGAACTCGGACTGAGCCTCGGGCAGGTCGGGCATGATCGGCACGTAGCCGGGAACGATGCCGCCGGCCACGTAAGTGTCCTCGGCGCGGGTGTTGCCGTAGGCGTGCTCCACCGACTGGGTGCCCACGCCGGACAGCCACGACACGGAGTTGTCGGGGTGGGTGCCCAGGATGTAGGTGCCGGCGCGCAGCGTGTAGTCCGAGCTGAAGATGTCGGGATACAGATCGTGCATGTAATACATCACGATGCCCATGTCGACGACGTCCGTGCTGCCGCCCCACATGCCGACTGTGTCGGACACGCCGAACGGGTTGGCCGCTGTCGAGGCGTCATAAGCCTCCTTATAGGCGATCGCGGCTTCCTTGAACTCGGCCTTGAACTCGTCGTCCATGTAGTCGAGCACCAGGGCGGCCTTCCAGCCACCGGAGGCGAAGGACGCACCGAAGCCCATCGGGGCCTTGACGACCTCGAAGAGCTCCTTGACCGCGGCCACGTAGCGTGGGGCACCGTTGGTGGCGAGGGTCAACTCGACGGCGGTGTTGAACTCGGCCGCCATCTGACCCACCAGGCTGAAGTAGCACATGAAGTCGGTCGGCTCGCACGCCGACGGGTCGACCTCGGTGACGATCTCTTCGGTATCCCACACGCGCTCGGCGTAGGTGAGCGCCTTGTCGGCGAGTTCGTCGTCGTAGCCGCGCAACACCGTGGCCGCCGCCGCCATCGCGTAGGCGCCATAGAACTGCAAGCCAGCTTCCTTCTCGCCAACCATCGCGAGGCGGTCATCCTGCTTGCCCGAGCGCAGACCCACGACCTCGTCCTCGTCGAGGCTCGGATCGTAGATGCGGTTGTCGGTCTCGGTGTAGCCGTCACCCAGGTGGGTGTACTGCCGCAGGGTCGGAACCTCGACCACCTTGAAGTTGTAGCCGATGGCGTCGAAGCGGGCGATGACGTTCAACACGCCATGGCGAACCTGCTGGACGATGTCCGGCACGCCATCGGCGCGGTGAAGCTCAACGTAGCCGCCGGTGTCCTCGGCCCAGTCGACATCCATCGTGTCGTAGGTGGGCTGGAACTCGCGATAAGCCATCGCCAAGTCCTGGATCACGCCGGCCTGGCGTGTCGCCTCCAGGTCGTAGTCCCCGGCGTCATACCACCCGCCGACGGCCAAGCCCGGAATGTGCTCAAGGGAGTCGTAGTCCGTGTTGGTCCGGCTGGTCGGGCAGTAGTCCTGGCCGTCGAACCATGAGCCGTCGAACGACGCCTCATCGCGGAACGGCTCGCCGCACAGGGGCCACATGATCGCATCGTCCATGTGGGAGGCGGCGTGCGCGATCTTGTACATCTCGCGCACCCAGATATGGTCCATCTCCTTAGCGAGGAACCCGCTCAGCGCCTGTTGCCAGGACTTGGAGTAGACCTTCTCGTCGATCGGGAAGACCTCCGTTGTCTCACCGGCATAGTCGATGACGTAGATACCCGGCGTCTTGACCGAGCTGAAATCGAAGGTCCGGTAGTCGTATCGCAACCACCGCTTGGCCGGGCCAACCTTGCCGGTGTACACGGTGGTGTACGTGCCGTCGGAGTTGATCCGCTTGACGGCCGCCGATGCCGGCGCCTGGGCGGCCGGATCGAGTTCCATGACCGCTTGCTTGGTCTGGACCGGCGCGTAGCCGGCCTGGCTGTGGCCGATGTTGACCGCGCGCTTCCACGATGGATCGACATCCACCTTGACGTGCCAGGTCAACGAGGTCGAGCCGGGACCGAACTCTGTGCGCAGCACGAACCATCCGTTCTGCGCCCGGTTGCGCCCATCCAACAGCTGGACATCCCCGCTGTCGGACGTCACGCGGATGCGCTCGTCCGTCTCAGGTGCCAAAGTGATGGTCTTGGCCGAGGCGAGCGGAACGGGCTGATAGTCGCCGCGGTCCCGGTTCCATTCCTGGACATACCACTTCTGGTCCTGGGTCCGGGCCCGGTCCTTGGTCTCCATGTCGTCGAACGGCATCAGCGGGACAATTCCGAACTTGTCGTACCGGCCGTCGCCGTCCGTGTCGGCTTGGTAGCTCTTCTCCTTGTACACATTCGGGATCAACTCGATGTTGAAGCCGGCCTTCCCCGCCAGATCGGCCGGCAGCGGACGGTCCAGATCGACCGTCAGCTTGAAGCCGCCCGGCTCGGGGCTCGCATTCATCGTGTACTCCACCGGATCCAACGTGCCGTCCTCGGTGCCAGGCAACGTCAGATTCGCCGATACCGTCTGGGTCGCTGCATTGCTGGAACGGTTGTTGAGGATCGGCGCAGGCGTAGCGTCCCACTGCTCCGGAGTCGGCAGGAGGTGGATATCGCCGTTGGTCGCCAGACGCTGGCCGTTGACCACCATCTCGACGCCGGCGGCGTGCTGATCGCCGAAGATCGGGGAGAACGTCGTGTTGTACATGAACACGTCGAGCCCAGGGGTGGTCAGCGTCTCATACGGTGCGGCTGCGGCACCCGTGTACGGGTCGGTGGCCGCAGTCTCCTGAACGGTCATCATGTAGTCGCCAGTGAAATCGACCGACTGGGCCGGGGTGCCCGGGTTGGAGGTGTCGCGGGTCAGCTCGTCCGCCATCTTGGCTGCACCGATCCAGCCGGAGACGCCGCCGATGGTGGCTTCGTTCTCCGCCCACAGGAAGCTGAAGTTGTCCAGCGACTCGGGGAAGTCGGGGCGGAAGTTGATGTAGCCAGGCACCAGCGAACCGGGGATGTATCCCTCGTCCGCACGGTTGGAGTTGTAGGGGTGCTTGTGAGAATTCGCGCCCACGCCCACTAGCCAGGAGGTGTCGTTGTAGGGGTGGGTTCCGAAGATGTAGTTGACGCCACGGATGATGTAGTCGCGAATCGGCGCCAGGTCGGCACCTGCCAAACCGCGCTTGGCCATGTTCTTGTACAGGATGGCGGCGTTGTTCGGAACCTTAGACGAGCTGGGCCCCCAGGTGGCGGTCAAGGATTCGGCGAAGCCGAACGGCGTGCCAGCCACATAGGCGAACGGGCTGTTGGCGGCGTTGACGGTGGCCACGAGGGCGTCGGAGATCTGCTGGCTGTACGAGGCATCCATCAGATCCATGATCAACATGGCGGTCGGATAGGTGTTGATCGGCAGGATGTTGCCCGGTGCGAACGGGTTCCCTCCGCCGGTCGCCGTCGCCTCGGCCAGGATTCCCTCGAGGGCCGCCTTGTAGATCGCATAGTCGGCGGTGTCGCCATAGGCCTGGGTGGCGAGCATCAATTCGACCAGGAGGTTGAACCTGTTGGCACGGGAGGCCGTGGTCTGCTCGTTGTTCCAGATCTCTTTGGCGGTGTCGAGGCACTTGCGGCCAAACTCGTCGTCGAAACCCTTGAGGACAGCGGCGGCGCCGGCCATGTCGAAGGCCTGATTGGAGTTGGTCAGCGAAGTGTTGACGTACCGGTTGTCGAGACCGCCCCCAGGGTTGACCGCGGAGCGCCACATCATGACCATGCGGTCATCGTTCTTGCCGGAGTAAATCTTGCCGTTGCGTTCGACGATCTCATCCGCGGCGAGGGTCTTGTCGTAGATGTAGCCGTCGGTGTCCGTCGAGCCATCGCCCAGGTGGGTGTACTGACGCAGGGTGGGAACCTCGATCACGCCGGTGTTGGCCCAGCCGACGTTCTCGATCAGCGCCTGGATAACCAGGGCACCATGCTTGACCTGCTGGACGATGTCGGCGACACCGTCCGGCCGGTGCATCTCGGCCTTGCCGCCGGTGTCGTCGTTCCACTCCACGGATAGGTTGTCGTATTCGTCGAGGTTGTCGAAGGTCTGCGCGTCGATGATGAGGTTGCGCAGCGCCGACATGTTGGAGTGAATTTCGATGTCGAAGTCGCCCGCGTCGAACCAGCCACCCTTGTTGATGCCGGTGACGCGACTTCCCTCGGTCAGGCCCTTGTCCTTGACAACCTGCGGGATCTTCCGGTCCAGGGCCACGGACTGTCCGTCGAACCACGTGATGAAGCCGCCCGGGGTGCCATCGTCGGTGTTGATCGCCTCGATGGTGTTCTCGAAGTGCTCGCCCATCCGGGCGTCGTCCATGTGCGCCGCGCCGTGCCAGATCTTGTAACCCTCGCGCACCTCCATGTGGTCCATGTTGGTGGCCATGAACCCGCTGACCGCGTGCTGCCACGTCTTGTCATACACCTCATCGTCGATGGGGAACGGTTCGGTGCGTACGTCGCCATATTGGATGGCGTAGCTGCCTGGATCGTTGATGTGGCTGAAGTCGAAGTCGCGGTAGTTGTACCGGGTCCACGCACGCGACGAGCCGAGCGGGGCGGTGTAGACGTCGGTGTAGCTGCCATCGGCGTTCAGCCGCTGCAGGGTGGCAGTCTCGCCCGCGGCAAGACGCTGGTTCTTGTCGGTCTCCACCACGGCGATCTTCTCCGTGCCCGTGCCGTAGCCGGCCTGCGAGTGCGCAATGGACGGTTCACGGGTCCAGCTTGGCTGCACGGACGCCTTGATGTGCCACGAGGCGACGGTGGTGCCGGCCTTCGATCCCTTCGGGATTCGCGAGCTCATGCCGAACCAGCCGTTCTGGGACCGGTTGCGTCCGTCGAAGACGGACAGGAGCTCATCCGAGGTCACGCTCACCTTGGTGTCGGCATCCTCGGGAGACAACACCCACGAGTAGCCCCGGCCCAGAGCCCGCGGCTGCTGCGCACCCTTGTCGTTGTTCCACTGCTCCACGTACCACGCCGAGTACTTCAGATCGGGCCGCGGCCAATCCTCGTCCATCGGATCCTCGGGCGCCAGGGGAAGCGTTCCGAAGCTGTCATAACGACCGTCACCATCGGTGTCCACCTGATAGCTCTTGTTCTTATACAGGGAGGGGATGAACTCAAGCATGAAGGCTGCCGATTCCTCCAGCTGCGGGGGTAGATCGTCCCGCAACACGACCTTGAGGTTGACGCCACCGGGCTCTGGGCGCGCGATCAGGTCGTACTTCATCTGGGGGTAGTTGCATACGCTGGGTACTTCGCCCGGCACGCTCGATGTCAGCGAGTCGTACACGTACCGCATCGGCAAGGTGATGGTGTCGAGGGTCCGGTTGTACTGGCGCGACTGGCCTCGCAAGTCCGGGTTCCTGCACGCAGATGTCGGCGTGTAGAGGGGCGAGGAGTTGTCGGGCTGAGCGGCGTCCCACTGCTCCACGGCCGGCAGCAGGTGGATGTCGCCGTTGCCGGCGATCCGCTGGCCGTTGAGCGTGAACGTGATGCCACTGAGGTGCTCATCACCGAACATGCCGTTGTAGCCGTTGTTGTACATGAAGACATCGAAGCCGGGATACGTCAGGTAGTCGTAGTTGACCCCCGAGATGGTGTTGTTCGGATCGTCGGTGATCTTCATCATGAAGCCGGAGTCCAAGGACCCGGCATCGGCGGGAGCGACGCCGGTGTAGACCGACGCCAATCCAGTCAGTGCGAGTGCCGCAGTCGCCACAAACGAGACCGCGCGGGTTGTTCTCATGGTTGTGTGCCCTTCTACTGGGACGCGACACCTCACCGCGGGTCCGTCCGGACCGCAGAGCGGGACGAGCCGCCCTACAGCGGGTTTCGGATGCCGGGTGGAGGCATCGGGGGTTGGGTTGTTCTGCGCCGCCGCCCTGCGGGCCTGCCTCCTGATCGGCTTCGACCTGGTCCGTCGGGGGGCGCCGACGTGCCCCTGAGCCTACATGCCGCTGTCAGCACCATGCAATCGTTGACGTAGTCGCCCGCGTGGCGCTCACGGGCGCTGACGTGCACCGGCAGTGAGGGTGTATGGTCCGACGTGATGCGGCCGCGCTGTGTAGCGACGCTGGACGGGGCCTTGAGCCATGCGGTGTCGTATCGCCTCAGATGAAATCAATATGGGGCCGGGGCGATTCTCGACGCGTGGGGGTAGACGCGCCGTAGCCGTCTAGACACGAACCCGGCGAGCGTCAAGCGTTCACGCTTGTCAGCGAGCCGGTTGACGTGTTGAGACTCGGATGAGTCGCTAGCCATCGTTGACACACCGCCACACGCCCCTCTTGCCACGCGGAGGCGCGTGCGCCCGCCGATGCCGCGGATCGCCGCCTTGATCGGCGCATTCGTGTCGCAGCGCGACGTGCCCGCCGTCCGCCAGGGACTGCTCCCGAAAGGACAAGAACACCCATGATCCATCATCACCATTCATCAACCAGGGCACCGCTGAACAGGTGGCGCGTGGGGCGGGCATCGATCGCCCTCGCCGCGGGAATCGCGGCATCGTTCATCGCGGCCGGCCTACCTGGAGTTCCGGCCGGGCCTGCCCTGGCCGACGATCCCGCGCCCTACCTCGACGCCACGTTGCCGCCTGAGGTCCGCGCGGCCGATCTGGTTTCCCGCATGACCTTCGCTGAGAAGTCAGAGCAACTGAGGGCATCGACAGAGACCGCACGCCCGGCCGCCGGAATCCCGCGTCTGGGCGTCACCTCCTACAACTACTGGAACGAGGCCCTGCACGGTGTCGCACGGGGCGGCTACAACGCCTCGTCCTCGGTCCGGGTGCCCGGCACCACTGTGACCGACTACGGCAACAGCGCGAACCAGGTCTGGTACAACCCGGCCACCGACACCTACGTGTTGAATCCGGCCGTGGGCACCATCGGGACCCAGTGGTACCGGGTGCCGCCGCTGTCGCCCAATAACCCGGCATACAACGATGTCGGCGTCTCGACCGAGTTGCCCATCGGCCTCGCCATGGGTTCGACGTGGAACACCGAGGCCGTCGAGGTGGCCAACAGCTACGTTGGCGACGAGGCTCGCGCCTACTACAACTTCCGCAACAAGGGACTCACCTACTGGTCGCCCACGGTCAACATGGACCGCGACCCCCGCTGGGGCCGCGCCGAAGAGACCTACGGGGAGGATCCCTATCTCGCCGGCGAGATCGGCGGAGCGTTCGTCACCGGCCTCCAAGGGGACGATGGCACCGGCTATCTCAAGGCCGTCGCCACACCCAAACACTTCTTCGCCAACAACGCCGACGCCACGCGCCACCACCGTTCGTCCATCGTGACCGAGCGAGAGATGCGCGAGTACTACACGCCACAGTTCGCCGCCCTCTACGGCAAGTATGGGGCGAAATCTGGGATGACCTCCTACAACGCCGTCACCGTCCTGCCATCCACCACAGCCGTGCCCTCTTCGGCCAACAAGTTCGCCGTCGAGACCATGCAGCGGCGGACCTGGGGATTCGACGGCTTCATCACCTCTGACTGCGGCGCCATCACCGATGTCTTGTCCAACCACTATTTCGTGGCCAACCGAGCAGAGCAGGTCGGCATCTCCCTCAAGGCGGGTACGGATGTCGATTGCAGCTCCGGCTCGCAGTACAGCGCCGGCGTATTCGACGCCATCGCCGCCGGCACCATGACCGAGGACGATCTGGACATCAATCTCATCCGCGTGTTCAAGGTCCGGTTCGAGCTGGGCGAGTTCGATGACACCGACGCCTTCACCTCGGCGGCCTACCGCAAAGATCAGATCGCGTTCACCGGTGCCCACGCGGACGCCTCGCGGGCCCTGTCCAACGAGGCGCCTGTGCTCCTGAAGAACGACGCCGGAGTGCTTCCCCTCCCCGTGCCGGCCCAGGGCGAGCAGCCCGCCAGAATCGCGGTGGTCGGATACATGGCCGGCGAGGAGACCCACGGCAACTACACCCCATACCTCAGCCCCGTGATGGGCACCCAGGCGCAGAGCGCCTATGCCGCCCTGCAACGCGAATACGGTGCGGACAACGTGGTCTACATTCCCGGCATCGTCGATCGAGACCTTCAGACCAATGGCACCGCCGGCATCTGGCAGGGGAGCTGGACGGGCCGGGACCACGCCCTGAATCCGACCGCGACCGATGTCGACGAGGTCTCCCCCTACCTGCCGCCCGGCTGGGGGACCCAGATCGATACGAACCCTGCACTCGCGAGTGCTGTGGCCGGATTCCAATCCGGGACCTCACGCGGCGGACGCCTGGTGACGCTGCAAAAGCCGCGGCTCGGCGATTCCAGCAACACCGCTGCGGGCCTGCTGCAGTTCCTCAACGCCGACAACGTGGCCCTCGGGACTCCAATCCTGCCGAAGCAGCTGCGTGACGAGGACGTATGGGGCTGGGGCGGGCGCTCCAACCCGTACGCACCCACCCAGTGGACCGACACTGGCGTCTGGGGAGGCTCGTTCGAGCTGGATGTCACTGTCGAACCGGGTGCCACCCAGCTTCGCCTGGTGCAATCCGGCGTCCTGCCCACCGATCCGACCAACGGCCTGGGGAACACTGTCGCACCCACATCCACCCGCGACCAGCTCCAGATTGTCGATCCGCAGGGTCGCTTCGTGGTCCACGTGGGCACCAAGTCCGGCACCGTGGTCGCCACGATTCCGGCCGACGGCATCATCCACGAGGTCCCCTACACGGGACCCGAAGGCAATACTCACCTCTTCTTCGAGTACATCAACGACGCCTATCAGCCCGAGGACTTCGCGACAACATCCCGCACCGTTGCGGCGACCACCAAGACCGACCAGCAGTGGATCGAGGATGCGGATCTCGTGGTCGCGGTAGTCGGCACCCGTACCCGCGAGGCTTACGAGGGCTACGACAGGGCCAGCCTGGATCTGTCCCACGCGCAGGATGACCTGGTCGCCGAGGTTGCCGCCCTCAACTCGAACACCGTGGTGTGGATCCAGTCCGTGGAGCAGGTCAACATCGAATCCTTCAAGGATGATGTGCCCGGCATCGTCTGGGTGTCCTACAACGGCCAATGGCAGGGCGACGCGCTCGCGGACATCGTCTCCGGGGACGTCAATCCGTCCGGACACCTGCCGATGACCTGGTACACCGACGTGGCGGAACTGCCGCATGTCCTCGACTACACCATCACGCCGACCGGTGGGTCGCATGGCCGCACCTATCAGTACTTCACCGGCAGCGTCACCTACCCCTTCGGCTGGGGTCTGTCGTATTCGGCCTTCACCTACGCCAACGCCCGCGTATCCGCCGCCACGGCGACACCCGATGACACGGTCACCGTGTCGGTCGACGTCACGAACCCGTCCACGCGGCCCGGCAAGGCGGTGGTTCAGCTCTATGCCACGTCACCGCAGTATTCGGCCGGGTCACCCGACCGTCCCCGGTCCCAGCTCAGGGGCTTCACCAAGGCGACCATCGCGCCATCGTCCACCCAGCCAGTCTCCATCGATCTACCGGTATCCGATTTGTGGTTCTGGGACGATGACGCCGATCGCCAGGTGGTCGATGCCGGCGATTGGACTTTGCGGATCGGCGAATCCAGCGCTGCCACTACCACGACAACCCTGAGCGTGGCCGGCGAGCGGACGCCCACCATCGACAAGGTGGTGGCCATTCCCGACGGCGCCGTTCTCGACACCCGCGCACCGAAGAAGGTCATCCATGCGGGGCTCTCGGCCACCCGGACCGACCAGTCCTTCCTCGATCTGACCTCCGCGGACACGAGGGTTGTCTACGAGAGCATGGACCCGGCGGTCGCCGCCGTCGATTCGGCTGGCGTGGTCACGCCCGTCGGGCCCGGCGTCACACAGATCCGGGCCACCGTCACTGCGGATGGCTCCTCGAAGTCCACCACCTTCCCGGTTGTCGTGGTCGCAGACAACCCCACGCCGTTCCCGCGGCCCGTGATCCAGCTGCCGGACGTGACCTGCTCCCTGGACGAGGCAAGGGCCGGCGTCCAACTCGCCGCCGAGGTGGTTCCCGATGTTTCGGCTGCGACCACGACCTACCGGCTCGCGTTCGACGAGGAGAACGAGGCGAACGCCACCGTGCGCGACGACGGCCTGGTCACCGCCACCCGCGAAGGCCTGAGTCGGGTGACCGCCACGGTGGCGGTTCCTGGATTCGCCCGGCCGGTGTCGGTCAGCGCCAACGTCACGGTGACCGGGACGTCGAAGTCTTCGCTCACCGACAAGGTCGCCGACGCCGCCCAGGTTGACGAGGCCGGCTTTACCCGGAACTCGTGGACAGCCTACGAGGCCGCGGTGACGGCCGCTCAGCGAGTGTTGACCGATCCATCGGCCACTCAGGCGCAGGTAGACGCGGCCGCAGCTGCCCTCGACGCCGCCAAGGCGAGGCTCGCGCCGCGCGCCGAGGTGGCGACTTTGTCCTCGCTGATCGGCGTCTACGCGACGCTGGCCTCGGAGTCTGACACCTACACCCACCAAAGCTGGGCCAGGTTGGAAGCCGCCGTGGCCGCCGCGCGGACCCTCACGCGGGACCCAGCCAATCTCTCGATCGCAGCCGCCCAGTCGGCATCGGACACGATCCTCGCGGCATTGAGCGGGCTAGCGCGCACCGTCAGCGTGGTAATGCCGCCGGGGGACCGAACCCAGGAGCAGGTGTCGCTCAGCGCGGCACTACACGCCTTGATCACCGACCTCGGCGCCCTGCCCGCCGGTGATTACACCGCCGCGTCCTACGCCCCGCTGGGGGCGGCGCTCACGGCGGCACGGGCGGCCGTGGCCAACCCAGGATCAACTGGGGCACAGTTGACCACAGCGATCCAAGACCTCGCCAAGGCCGCCGCCGGCCTGATCAAGGCGCCGGCCGCAGCGGCGGAATCGGTGTCCACGGTCAACGGAGCCCAGTCCCGGCTCACCCTGGTCAAGGGCCGGTCCCAGACGCTGGTGGCTAGCGCCTACACCACGGCCGGCACCGCGAAGGCGGTGGCGTGGAAGTCGTCCAAGACCTCGGTGGCCACAGTCTCCACGGCGGGACGGGTCAAGGCCAAGGCGGTGGGCACAGCCACGCTCACCGCCTCAGCGGGCGGGAAGTCGTGGAAGGTCGCCGTGAAGGTCGTCGCCAAGCGGCCGGCTTCCTACAAGTCGAAGACCGTCTCAGCGACCGTGCCACGGACCATGAAGGTCGGCGCGGCAGCGTATCTGACCAGCAAATACACTCCAACCTCCGCCGTGGGCATAGCGGTCAGGTACGCCACGTCCAACTCCGCGGTGGTCTCAGTCACCAAGGCCGGACGTCTGGTGGCGAACAAGGCAGGCAAGGCCACCGTGACGGTCCGCACCCAGTACTCCTCGAAGAAGTACGCCGTCACCGTCGAGTAACCCCGAGTAGCAAGGGTGGAAGGACTCGGCTCGCACGCCAGGGCCCCAGCCACCAAAGCCGGAGCCCCGCCCCCTGAGAAGAGGACGGGGCTCCGGCTTCGCTGGCTGGGGCGTCTGTGGATGCCGGTGGCATCAGTGATATGTCAGTTGAACAGCTCGAAGGGGTCCTCGAAGAAGTATCCGCCGTCGCCTTGCTGGAACGTCGGCTCCGGTTGGGGTTGCTCCTGCTGGCCTTGTGCCTCAGTGGTGTCCTGAGCACCCAGCGTGACCGGCACCTCAAGTGCCTTGCTGTCCCGGACCACCAAGAGGCTGACCTCCTGACCGACCTCGTAGGACCGTACCCATGCGGTAAGCGAGGACACCTCAGTGGTCGCATGACTATCGACAGCAACGATCACGTCTCCCGCCTGCAGCCCGCCAGCTTCGGCCGCCGTGCCAGGCCACACCCGCTCAATCGCTGCGCCCTGCCGGGTCACGCCGTCGTAGGTCACCGTCTTGGCGACAAGCGACACTCCGAGGTAGGCGTGTTCGGCTGATCCCTTCTCGACGAGCTGTGGCGCGATGACCTCGACGAGATCCACCGGGATCGCGAACGCCACGCCAATGGACCCGGCCGATTCCTGGCTCATGGATTGGGTAGTGGCAATCGCCGAGTTGATACCGATCACTTCGCCGACACCGTTGAACAACGGCCCGCCCGAGTTGCCCGGGTTGATCGCCGCATCCACCTGGATGACGTTGGTCACCGCCGTATCCGACTGGGCACCGGTGAGCGTGGTGGTGACAGGCCGGTTGAGCGCCGAGACGATCCCAGTGGTCACCGTGTTGTCGTAGCCGAGCGGGTTGCCGACGGCCATGACTGGTTCACCCACGGTGACGGCGGCTGAATCCCCGAGCACGGCCTCATGCAGGTCGTCCGGCCGGTTCTCGATCTGAATGACCGCGAGGTCGGTGCTGGCGTCAGTCCCCAGGGTCTTGGCCTCATAGATCCGCCCGTCCGAGAGAATCACCTGAATTTGATCGGCACCGGTGACAACGTGGTTGTTGGTCACCACGTAGCCCTCCTTGGAGTTGATGATGACGCCGGAGCCTTCGGCTCCGAGGTACCGGGCGGAGACCTGGATGGCCACCACCGAGGGCTGGACGGCCGCCGCGACCTTGGACCAGTCCGGTGCCACCCCCGCCGAACCATCCACGGGCACCGAGACCCGGGCCTCTCCCGAGTTCAGATCCGCATAGACCTTGCCGCCATCGCTCGCCGCCGATGTCGCCGGCTGTGAGAAGCCTCGGGTGACGACGGCGGCAGTCGCCACACCACCCACCAGCCCCGCGACCACGGCGGTCACGGCGATGTAGAGGGGAAGCCGGTGCCGGCGTTCGCGGGTGGTGCGCCGCGCCCGGTCCGGTGGAGGCGCCGCGACGAAGGGAGCGGGCCCAGGACCCTGACTGGTCGCCGAGGCCGGCCCCGCGGGTCCCATCACCGGGGCGCCGGGATAGGCACCGTAGGTTCCGGGCTGATAGGGGCTCTGCTGTCCAGCGTAGGGCTGGTGATAGGGATTGGACGATGCCGGCACGTGGGCCCCCGCACCCGGCACCCCAGAAGCAGGCACGCCCGCGGTGTGCGAGACCGCGCCTGGCACCCCCGGAGTGGGCATCCCCTGGGGGGGCATCCCCGGCGTGGGCACCCGCGCGCCCGGCACCCCTGACGTAGGCACCCCGGCGGTGGGCGAGACCGGGCCGCGAGGCGTTCCCATGTTCTGGGCGCCATACGCGGGTCGCGGATAGGCCTCGGTACGGTGGTGAACCGGCGCGGGATCGACGGGCACGGCCGAATGGACGCCATGGGCGGCGGCACTCCCCGCGGATGGAACGACGGGCGGCGATGTGAGGGGAGCGGCATCGGCGGCCTGCGGGATGGGCGACGTGTCCTGCGGGGCGGCGGATGAGCTGGCGACGGGTTCGGTTTCGTCTGGATTGTGTCCGGTAATCGGATTGTCAGTCATAGTCTCCTCCTGATCGGGTCGCACCTATCCAAGCGCCCCGGTCTGGGCGACCACTTGTCGAAGCCTGAGAGTTTCCTCGAAGGATGGTCGTGCGCCCCGCGGGCAAGCCTAGGGCACCGTGAGCACGGCCGCACACGACCGAGCGACCGATGCCACGGGCGGCGACAAGTCCTCACAGTGGGCCCAGCCACCACGCACCGGGCGTTCGAACTGCCTGCGCGCCTATACTCGATTCGTCGTCAGTTGAGTTCGCCGAAACGCGAGGGGTCACACACAAAGGATGGGTATCGCTTCACAGCGCCTCTGCCGCCATGCGCGCGCCGGGTTGGGCGCAGCGGTCTCGCAGCGTGGAGGTCCGGCGCCACGCAGGGGGACGGTGCGGCGGGCATCGCTGATCGCCGTGTGCGCGCTGGCCACCGCGTTCTCGTTGGGTACCGCCGCGCTGCCGGCCGCCGGCGATCCGTCGCCCCCGTCCTCGGGAGACTCAGCGCCCTCGGGGAGCCCAGCGCCTTCACCTTCTGTCTCGCCCACCGCGCCACCGGTGCCACCATCACCGCCAGCGTTCCTTCCTGCACCGGTCGCTGTCAGCGGCGACTTCATGGTGGGCGGATCATTGACCGCTACGGTCGGATCGTTTGGCGAGGTGGAACCGGTGAAACTGGTCTACACCTGGTATCGGGACGCCACACCGATCGCCAAGGCACACGATCCGGTCTATCTGGTTCGCCCCGCCGATGCCGGCCACCTGGTCACCGCCAGCGTGAGAGCCGAGCGCGATGGAGTGACCCCTCTGACGGTCAGTTCGCAGCCCTCCCCCGCCATCGCGCCAGGGACGATGACGGTCGGTACCGTCCGTATCGCCGGTTCGCCACGCGTGGGAGTCGAGCTTGAGGCCAAACCCAGCGGGTTCGGGCCATTGAAACCCACGCGGTACTCGTTCCAATGGCTGCGCAGCGGCAAACCCATCGCGGGCGCCACGTCCCGGACGTACACGGTCACGGACAAGGACACCCACAAGCGACTCAGTGTTCGGGTCACCGCGTCCAGACGGTCCTTCACCGACGCCACCACCGCGTCAGCGAAGACCAAGAAGGTGCCCAAGCGGCCGAAGTGGGTGGACCCACGATGCATGACGGGCAAGGTCATCTGCATCGACATGAACCCAAAGGATCGCAAGGTCCGCTGGGTGGTGAACGGCAAGGTGAAGATGACGTTCGCGGCCCGGTTCGGTTCTCGCGACCTGCCCACGCGCACCGGGGTGTACACGGTCTACATGAAGAGCAGGGACCACTACTCCACCCTGTACAACTCGCAGATGCCCTACGCGATGTTCTTTTCCGGCGGCCAGGCCGTCCACTACTCCCCCGACTTCGCCGCACGCGGCTATTCCGGAGCTTCACACGGCTGCGTCAATCTCCGCGACCCGAACGGCGCTCGCAAGCTGTTCGCCAAGGTCTCGGTCGGCACCAAGGTCGTGGTCTACCGGTAGGGTCCCGCTGAACTCCAGGTCACAGCGCTTGGTGCCTGGGCGGGATCGCGAGCGGAACCTCGATCACACGGGTCGCCTCGGGGGGTCGAGCGAGAAGCCACTCCAGTTGCGCCCGCGTCGCGGCGACCTCGTGGCGTGCACCGTATGCGCGCGCCAACGCGCCCACCTCTGCGCGTTGCGGCGTGAGGAAGTAGCGGGCGAACACCTCGGGCTCCGCCGCATGGGCATGTTCCAGACCGCGAAAGATCCCGCCCCCGTGATCGTTGAGCACAATCACATCCATCGCGGGCTCCCATTCACCCACCCCAGCGCCGAGCCCCGCCGCGTCGTGGATGAACGCCAAGTCCCCTATCAGGACGCGAATCGGCCGGTCGGTCCCGCGGGCTATCCCCGACGCTGTCGATAGAGTCCCGTCGATTCCCGCCGCACCACGCGAGGACACCACCCGCAGCGGCGCCGCGGGGGCCGGTCCGAGGTCCAGGTTGCGGATCGCGCCCGACGCCGCCGCCACGAGCACCATTCCCATCTGGGCGCACGATGACGCCACGACGTGCGCCGTGACGGGTCCCGCCGGTTCGCCGACGGCTCGACACACTGTGGCCCACGCGGTGGTGCCTGCGTCCCACCACGCGCGGGCCCATTCCCGCTGGGCCGTCGATGGCGCACCGACGACCGTCAGATGCGACGCCATCCGGTGGGCGCGACGAGCAGGGTCGAACCACGGACCGCCACCGTGGTGCGCGACGATCAACTCCACATCCGGCCTGGTCACCAGCCGCGTCACGCTGCGCGACAACGTGGGCCGCCCCCACACCACTACGCGCTCCACCGATTCGCCGAGTGGCCCGGCGAGCACCTCGCGGTCTGCCGGCACTGCCGCGGGGGCCGACCATGACCCAGAGTGGGGCTCGGCGAGCAGCGGCCATTCGGTGCGCTCCGCCAACTCACGCGCCCCGGCTCCCGCCCCGGCACCCGCGACCACGACGGTCCGGGGCCCCTGCGGCAGGACCAGCGATCCGCCGATCCCCCCACTCGCGACCATGCTGTTCCTCCCCGCTGGTCCCCATCGGCTGGCGGATTCCGGCCCATCAGCCGGTTCGGGTGCTGGTGCTGGTGCCCCAGCGGTTGATCGCGGCACCGGCAGGGCTCGCTCGTCGTCGGGACCGGCAGAACCGCCGGGAATCAGCGGGTCTCGGAAACGCAGGTTGAGATGAACGGGGCCGGGCCACGCAGACCAGCCTCCGCGGGCGGCGTGAACCGCCCGGAGCCCTGTGGCTCGCCAGGCGGCGAGGGAGGCGGCGCCATCGGCCGCCTCAAGGGTGATGGACGCCCGTGGCGCGGAGGCGAACAGACCGCGCTGGTCGATGGTCTGGTTGGCGCCGACACCGTGAAGTTCGGCCGGGCGGTCGGCGGTCAGAGCCAACAAAGGGAGGCCGGCATATGAGGCTTCCACCACGGCCGGATGGAGGTTGGCGGCAGCCGTGCCGGACGTCGTGGCCACGGCGGGCGGGTGTTCGGGATCCGCGAGCGCAAGACCGAGTGCGGCAAAGGCAGCGGAACGCTCGTCCAGGCGAACCCATACTCGCAGGTCACCGCGCTGACGGGCCGCCTCAGCCGCGTAGATCAGCGGGGCGCTGCGCGATCCGGGCGACACCACCAGGTCGCGAACCCCGGCCTGGATCAGCGCATCGATCAGCACCTCGGCGGATCGGACCGCCCATCCGCGCCCACTCACGCTGGGTCCCGCCGCAGACCACCCGCGCGGGCGTGGCCCACCCGCACACCCGACCCACCGGCGCGGGGCCTCACCGGGGGTCACTCCCACCCGGCGGACACGGGCTAGCGGTCAGGTCTGCCAGGCGGGCCACGTCGCGCAGGCGGCACGACCACGCGGCGCGACGGTCGGCATCGGCGGCGACGGCGGCGAGACGATCGGGAACGGGACCGTCCAGGCGAATCACCCCGCGCCGTGGCCGGAATGGACGGCTGGTCACGTCTGCGCTCAACAGCTGGCCGGTCGCCAAGCCGCAGGCGAGGGGTGGCTCGGGCAGGGCAGCCGCGAGCGCCAAACCGGCGGCCAACCCGACGCTGGTCTCCAGCGCGCTGGACACGACGACGGGCATGGCGAGGCGCTCGGCCAACTCCAGGCACACCCGCACCCCACCGAGCGGCTGGACCTTGAGCACTGCCACGTCGGCTGCGCGGTGGCGGACCACGGCGAGAGGATCGACGGACCGGCGGATCGACTCGTCCGCAGCGATGGGCACCTTCGACCGACGACGCACCTCAGCAAGGTCGTCAATAGCGCTGCACGGCTGTTCCGCGTACTCCAGGCCCCCGGCGGCCCGGTCCAATGCGTCCAGACGACCGACCGCCGTATCCGGGTCCCACGCCCCGTTCGCATCCACACGGATGGTGCCGCCGGGGCCCAGCACGTCGCGCACCGCGGCAACACGATCGCATTCGACACCGAGGGTGTCCCCCTGATCGGCCACCTTCACCTTGACGGAGCGGCACCCACCGGATTCGCGCACGATGGCGGCCGCCACGTCCGGTCCTACCGCCGGCACGGTCGCGTTGACGGCAATCTCCGTGCGCAGCGCGGGTGGAAACCCCAAGGTTGCGGCCTCCACCGCTGCCCGAAGCCACGCCACGGCCTCTCGGTCGCCATAGTCCCAGAATGGAGAAAACTCGCCGAACCCGGCCCGACCCGCCAAGATCGCCCCCTCGCGCACGGTGATTCCGCGAAACCTGGTGACCAGCGGGATCGAATAGGGGTGCGCGACGAGATCCTCAGCGATCCGCAGCCCGTCCACGGCCCGAAGCATAGGCCGTCACCCGCCGACGTCCCAGCGGCCGCCGTCCGCCATCCGGGCCCCGGCCAAGTCCATGTCGGGTCGGTGGGTGATGGGTGATGGGTGATAGGTGATGGGTGATGGGTGATCTGTGCTGTCAGCCACCCCCCTCCGTGACACCCCAACCAACGCAGCCCGTCCCCTCACCACATCACCCCGCCCCAGCGGTCCTGTGCGCCCTGACAGCCGGCCATGCCGATTGCCGAGTTTCACCTTTGCGGGCTCCCACGGCCGGTTTCGGCCCGCAAACCTGAAACTCGGCGGTGTGCGGTGGCGGATTCTTTGCCGACCCTTCTATGGTTGGTTGTCAAGGAGGATGTGGGTGAGTTGGCGGTGGAGTTGGCGGGTGATGTGGCGTTTGAGGCAGCGTCGGGCTTCGCGGGGGGTTTTGCCTTGGGTGGT
>JAISBQ010000148.1 GCA_031266115.1 Bifidobacteriaceae bacterium | reverse complement strand
GCTCCTGGGCGGGTCGACGCCCGGCACGGCCCAGAAGCCGTCCTCCTGGGGCTGGCCGGGGAAGGCCCCCTCCGACCGGTCGGGGCCGTCCGCGCCGGGACCCTGCAGGGGTTCCGGGTGCGGCGTCGATGTCATGGTTCCAGTATATCGTGGAACATCCCTGCCCGCAATAGGTGTTCGACGTTTCGCGGCCTCATTTTCCCCTCGTTTTCAGTGTTCTCCGTGCCCTGCCGCGGCCTCCCCTCGACGGCGCGGCCGCCCCCGCCGGAACGCGGGACAGGCCCCCGGCGGAACGCGGGACAGGCCCCCGCCCGGGCGGCCGGAACCCGGCGCCCGACCCCCTTCCCGTCCACCAGAACGGGGGATAGGACCCGGTTCCGGGCGCCAGAATCGGGGCCGGGCCCTGCGCCGAGAGTCGGGTCGCTGCCCCCGCCCCGCAGTCCCAGAACGGGGGACAGGACCCGGTTCCGGGCGCCAGAATCGGGGCCGGGCCCTGCGCCGAGAGTCGGGTCGCTACCCCCTCTCTCCCTCCTCCTCTCTCCCTATCGCTGAGCCGCGAAGCATGCTGGGTAGCTGTCCTGATCGTCGGAGCAAGACGGCTCGCGGCGGGGCCGACCGCGCGGCATCGTCCGTGCGATGGAAAGCTGCGGCGGGGCCGGCCTCAGCGTGAACCGCGACCTCAACGCCTTCGTGGCCGGAGCTGGCTGGCCGCGAAACCCCCGAACATCGCAATCCAGCTCGCCGCTTGGAGGGTCCTCGCCGATCCAGCATCACCTGGCCGAGGCCCTGCAACACCGGTGCCCGCGTCACCACGACGGGGACCCGGTGGAAGCGGAATCGTTCGCTGGCCAACCCTGCATTCGGATGTTATGTTGCGTGCCGGGTTATGTTGCGTGGTCGCGGGATTTGGCTGGTGGCGGGCTGGGCGGCAGCAAAATCCGGCTTGGGGGTGGTGGGGCGCCGCTGGTGGCTTGGCCGGTGTCCGCTATCCGGAGCCGAGGCTGGAGAGGAACCTGAGGATGTCCGGCGGCGGCCTGAATAGGCTCCGCAACGTGGGCTCTCGTCGGGAGCGTGATAAGCTTCACCGCATTCCTCGCTGGGGCCTTCCTCATCCAGTTGGCTGCCGCAACGTCGCTTCTGGAAGAACGAGACCCGACCCATGCCGCCTACGGATGCTTCGCACACCGCCGATCCGGACGCCCGCGCCCGGCCAGCCCCGGAGGTGCGCGTCAAGGCCGATCCCGCCACGCCGCCAAAACGCAGGCGTAGAACCCCAGCCAGCGCGCGAACCTTTCGCACAATCACTGTGCTCGTGGCGGACGATCACCCGATAGTCCGCAAGGCCCTGGTCGATCTGCTCGCCCAGGAACCCGATATGCAAGTGGTGGGCGTCGCCGCGACGGGTGAGGAGGCCGTCCGCGTGGCGTTGGAGACGGCGCCGGACGTGGTGATGATGGACCTGAAGATGCCCGGCCGGGGTGGGATTTGGGCCATCCGTCAGATTTTGTCCGATGCCGCCGGGTCGGGCCGGGCGACCAAGGTGGTGGCCGTCACGGCGTCGGAATCGGACGCCTTGGTGGCGCAGGCTGTGAAGGCGGGCGTGGCTGGTTACATAGTCAAAGCCAGCGCCCCGGAGGTTTTCGCGGCGACGGTGCGCCGAGTCGCTACCGGTCATTCGCAGCGCAGCACCGAGGTCGCGGTCGCGTTGAGCCGCGCGGAGCGGCGTCCGTCGAAGCGAGAGGTCGAGGTCTTGCGGCTGGCCGCGGAGGGCCTGTCCAACAAGGAGATCGCGGAACGGATCGGCGTGGCGCAATCGACGGTCAAGACGCTGTTGTCGCGTATGTATCGGAAACTGGGGGTGCGGGGCCGGTCGCACGCGGTGAGGGAGGCGATCTCGCGGGAGTGGATTTGAGGCCCGCGCAGCCTCGGCGCGCTTACACGCAGTGTCGTTACTCATTGTTGGCTTGCCGGGTTTTCGCCGCGGCGAATTCCAATTGGCCAAATGATGTAAGCCGTTTGGGGGACAATTCCGGGAATGCGGTGACGCGATGCGGCGTTTGCGCGTTTCAGCGGCCGGCTAAGCCGTGCGCGAAATTCGGATACTACTCGGATGGTGCCCGGCCTGGATCTTGTTGGGGGTAGCATGGGCAAAGAGCTCTCCGGACAGTTTCGCGGTGTTATAACGAAAGATGTGCGGGGTATTGTAGTGGCGTTTATCGCAAGGGTGTCAAGGGTGTGTTTTGGCGCACCCAATTCGCGTGGGAAGGGATCTGCCGACGTGCTCGAGGGCGAGCGCGGCACTTCGATAGTCGAAGTGATCGTGTCGGTGGTGATCCTGTCCATTTTCGGGATCGTGGCGATGGCGACGGTCAGCCAAGGCGCGGTGACCAGCGCGGACAACCGGGCCCGGATCGGGGCGGCGGGCCTGGCGCAACGGGAGCTCGACGAGGCGGGAACCAAGATAGCGGCATCGGCGGAGGGTGCCTCGCTGTTGATAGGCGAGGGCTTGGTGGCGAACCCCAATCCGCAGGCCGGTCTGAGCGTGGGCGCGACGGGCGACTACGGGTTCTCGATGGACGGGCAGAAGTACCGCGTGGAGCGGGAGGCCTCGCTGTACGACAACCACGTCAATTCGCCATGCACGGACGCGGCGTTGGCCGATCAGTCCGCGCAGGGGACTTTGGTGACCGTGACGGTGACTTGGGAGGGTATGAGCGCAGGGACCAAGCCGCATGTGGCGTCGAAAGTGTTCCCGCCGCATGGGGACGCGTCCGCCGGTTCTGACCCGACCAAAGCCCAGCTGGTCGTGAAAGTGGAGGGCGACACGGGCTCCGGCCCAGGCCCTCGCCAGGGCATCACGGTAAACGTGAGTAGCTCGAGCGGCGGGGGGGGGGGTCTAAGTACTGACGCCTCCGGCTGCGTGGTCTTCGTGGTCACGCCCGACCCCGGTGGAACGGAGTACGAGGTCACGCTGGGTGCCCCTGGGGGCGGCCAGGACGTTTGGGACAACGGCGACCCGGCCCCGGTCAAGACCCAAGTCCTTTATCCAGGCAAGTCGGAACCGGTCAGGTTCCTGAACTACAGCCTGTCGGGCCGCGTGTCGGTGACGGTGAACGGGACGACTCCGGAAGGCACCATGGTGGTGTTGGAACCGATGTGGGCGGCCGGGGCCACAGCGGAAGCTGAAGTGATTACTGGCACGGCGGTGTTCGAGCACGTGGCGCCGGGGACCTACTCCATCTGGATCGATGGTTCGTTGGTCGATGCCGTGAGCGTGGCGCCCGGCGGGAACGAAGTGGTGGTCCTGCCATGAGGCTTCTGGGCGGACTGCGGGATTGGTTGAGGCGCCGTGCGGCCGAGTCGGGCCCGGAGCGTGACCGTGGCATGTCGCTAGCGGAGCTGATAGCGGTGGTCGCGATCGGTTCGATCGTGATGACGTTGAGCGTGACGGTGACCGTCTCGTTGTTGAAGCACCACGGCGCAAACCTGGTGCGCCAGTCGCGGACGGACGGCGTCCGGCAGGTCTCGATCTGGTTGGGCGACGCCCTCAGCTACGCGACCGAGCCGGAGGACTACTCCCCGGGCGCGGCGGTGACGGCTTTCCACAAGGCCGAACCGAAGGAGATGACGTTCACGGCGGCGTTGCCCGTCGATGGCAATCCCAGCCAAGGCGCGGTCAGTCAGGTCACGATCGTCTTGGGCGAGGTTTGTCCGTGGGCCACTGGCGACCCCGAGCCGGGGGTGCTGCGCCGATGCGTGCAGTCCCCGAAGATCGTGGCTGGTTCCAAGCCGGAAATGTGCACCTATGGGGATCCGGATTGTCCCGACGCCCTGTTCGACGACTTCGTCGTGGCGCGTGGGGTCGACGACCAGCAGCTGTTCTATTACTACCTGGGCGGGGCGCCGGACGCCGTCGACACCGTGGCGTCCGGCGATCTGGGGACCATCACGGCGGTGGAGATGCTGGTGACAGTGGCGGGCGAGGACCCCGACTCGAAGATTCGGGCCTCGGTCTTCAAACGGTTCTCGATCGGTGATTGGAGGAGGTTGTGATGGGTTCTCGGTTATTGCGGGCATGGCGGAGGCGTAGCGGGCCGGGCGCGAAAGACGCCGGTCTGACGATGGTCGCGGTGCTGGCCTCGTTCACCATCATGATGACGGTGCTACTGGGCGGGGTGGCGTATCTGGCCTCGTCCACCAAGTATTCGCGTTACGACCAGGACAACGACCTGGCCCTGGCGGCGGCGCAGTCGGGGCTGAGCGACTTGTTGAGCCGGGTGCGGGCCGACGACGACTACCTCTCCAACGTCGCCACGACTGCGAGCGACTCGGACGGGTATTGCGGGATCAGGGCCACCGGCGGCCCGGAGGGCGACTACTTCGCGAGCGACTGCGGTTGGGGCTCTTCCACCGACGTCGGTTGGCAGGGGTTCGGAGAACTGGTGGGCGGCGAGTTCCGGCAGCACTTCCATTACGTGGTTACGGATTACGATGCCGCGTCCAGGAGCGCGGAGGTTGTCTCGACCGGCCGGTCCGGCGACGTGGTGCGTTCGCTCGCTGCGCGGATGGCAAAGGACAATCCCGCGATGTACCTCTACCTGACGGACTATGAGATGTCGGACCCGTCTGACTGGGCGGTCTACCCGGATGGATGGTACCCGGTGTCGGACGTGTGCGGCGCCGGGTGGCCCGACTCGGACACGAAGAAAGTGGTGGGCTACCGCTGGGAATGGGCGCAGAAATTGGCGGCGAATCCAGCCTTCATAGCTCCCCCGGCGCGCATATGGTACGTGGAGCCCTTTGCCCAGTATTGCCGGCAAGAACCGTTCGGCCCTGGCGATCTGCTGAAAGGGCGGGTGCATTCGAACGACACCATGCTGTCCACCGGCACGGCCACTTTCATCGGGCCGTTCACCACGGCGAACCCGAAATGCGATGAGAGGGTCGAGGGAGACCCGAGCACCTACAAGTACTGCGTCGAGTCCAAACAGGAGGCACATCCCCTCGCGTACTCCCAAATGCTGTACGCAGGAGGTGTGTGGCCGGCCGAGGCTCCGGCTCGAAGTGAGGTGTTGGACATCCCCAAAGTGCCGGACAAAGCGGCGATCGGGAACAAGGGCTGCCAGTACCAGGGGGCGACCCGGATCATTTTCAATGGCGACGGGACCATGACCGTGTGGTCCAACTACGGCTTGGACGAGCCGAACGCGGGGTGCGGCTCCTTGAGCGAGCTGGCCTCGTCGACGGGGGCGAGAGTCAACGTGCCCTCGGTGATCTACGTCAAGACGGTCGATAAACCGCTGATGACCACGGCCATGAAGAAACGCATACCCTCCGGCGGCCTGGACGGCGAATTGCCGTTGGGCACCTATCAGGCGACGGACGAGAATCCGCCCACCGACGCATCTGATGAGTACACCATCGAGATATCGATGGACCGGCCGGACAAGCTCGGCGGAGGCGGCAACGTGTGGGTTGAGGGCAAGACCCAGGGCCGAACCACAATCTTCGCCGACGCATCGATCATCGTCACCGGCGACCTGATCACTGAGGACAAGGAGAAGGACCTGCTCGGGTTGATGGCGACCGGCTCGGTCGAGGTCTACAACCCGGGGCTCAAGGTCTACACTGCGAAAGCTGACGCCGCCACTGGGGATCTGATCTGGTTCTCCGACCCCTTTTACAACCACTGGATGGAGCCACAAGGCATCGCCGTCTTCGACGCCACCACGAAGCCTTGGCCAAAGGACTACAACGGCGATGGCTACGACATGGCCATCCATGCTGCCATCATCGCGGGCAATGGCTCCTTCCGTGTCCAGAACTCGAACAAGACCCAGGCCGAAACCACGGGCAGGTACCTGAACGTGTACGGCTCGATCTCGCAGAATTTCCGCGGCGTGACGGGCCTTTCCCTGACGAATCTGGGCATACCTGGTCAGTCTGCCGGCTACCAAAACGATTACGAGTACAACCAGACGCTCATGAAGCGCCAGCCGCCGTTGTTCCCGTACATCGGCAACGGCAAGTGGTGGGTCCCCTGGGAGGAGAAAGTCGAGCCGCACGATGCCACCAAACTCCCGATCCCCTGAGTTGATCAGGGGAGGGCTCTAGAACTTGTCGGCTTGCAAGCGTCGCGGGTCGGCGAGGTATGTGGGGCACGGTTGGATGGCCGTGCCCCACATTGCTGTCTGCCGCCGGATCTGAGCCAGGCGGCCTCAGTGAGTCAGCCATCCACCACTCCATAGGACTCGCTTCACTCGAATTGGGACTTCGGGGCGTTCTGGGGACGGGCGGGGGCGGGGTTTTGTCCCCGGAACCGGTTTTGGTCGCGTTTGGGGAGCTGGGCCGACGCGGATTGGGACTTGGGAGCGTCTTGGGGACAGACGGAAGCCGGGTTTTGTCCCCAGAACGCGCGATGTTTCTGAGATAATTGACCAGTTCGGGGTTTCAATTCCCCGCATTGGTCGCGGCCTGTCGTGTTCGATTATGCCTTAGTTTCGCCCGTCTCGTCGCTATGCG
>JAISBQ010000138.1 GCA_031266115.1 Bifidobacteriaceae bacterium | reverse complement strand
ATGGCGGGCGGCGCTGTCGAGGTGGATGGTGAGGTGTGGGCTGGGCGCATGGTGACGGCGAGCGCTGCGCCGGGCGGGTTCACACCCGTGGCGTCTGAGGTGTCGTATGCCTGGTATGCGGGCAATCAGGCGACCGGTGACGTGGTGCAGGAGGGCGCCTCGTTGTCGATTGATGCTGGCACCGAGGTGGGCACCGAGTTCACGGTGGCGGCAACGGCGAAGGCTCCGGGCTATGCCGAGCGGACGGTGACGAGGATCATCGAGACGGTCGAGGGGACGATGGCGGGCGGCGCAGTTCAGGTGGATGGTGAGGTGTGGGCCGGGCGCACTGTGACCGCGACGGCGCAGGAGTCTCAGTTCACTCCCCAGGCCTTGACGGTCACCTACACCTGGTATGCGGGTTTCGAGGCGACCGGTGAGGTCATCGCTTCGACCTCCGAATTCACTATTCCCTCCGATGCTCCGGCGGGCACCGAGTTCACGGTGGCGGCAACGGCGAGCGTGCCAGGATATGCCGATCGGACCGTGACAAGCACCATCAAGACCGTCGAAGGGACCATCGATGGTGGGTCGGTGGATGTCGCCGGGAATCTGTGGGCCGGGCGAACTGTGACCGCGACGGCGGACGAGTCTCAGTTCAGGCCACAAGCCTCGACGGTCACCTATGCCTGGTATGCGGGCCGCGAGGCGAGTGGTGAGGCCTTGGCCTCCACGGCCGGGTTCGCCATCCAACCTGACGTTGCTGTGGGCAGCGCCTTCACGGTTGCGGCGACCGCGACCGTGCCCGGATACGCCGACCACACAGTGACCGCGACCATCGAGACCGTCGAAGGAACCATCGAGGGTGGGTCCGTGGACGTCATCGGCGACCCGTGGGCCGGGCGGACGGTGACCGCGGCGGCGGACGGCTTCACACCCGATACGCCGGACGTGACCTATGCCTGGTACGCAGGGGATTCAGCGCAAGGCGCCCCGCTAGTCGAGGATGCCAGGTTCGCCATTCCGGCGGCCACCGGCGTGGGTAGCGATTTCACCGTGGTCGCGACGGTCAACGCTCCCGGCTACACGGAAACCACCGTCAGTGCGACCGTGACCACCGACCTCGGCACCATGTCCGGCGGCGAGATCGAGGTCACCGGGTCCCCGTTCGCGGGAGAGACCGTAACCGCGTCGGCGGATCTGGCGTCCTTTGTGCCCACGGCAACGAGCGTCACCTATGCGTGGTACGTGGGCACGCAGACCGATGAACCGCCCGTCGCGTCGTCCACCGAGTACGTGATTCCTGAGGGTTGCGAGCCTGGATCAACGTTCACCGTGGTCGCGACGGCGACGGTGCCCGGCTACGCGGACAAGACAGTGCCCGCGACCATCACGAGTGCGGAGGGGATGATCGAGGGCGGATCGGTCCGTGTGGACGGCGTGCTGTGGGCCGGTCGCGTGGTGACGGCATCGGCCGAGACCACATCCTTCGACCCTGAAGCGTCCATGGTCTCGTACGTCTGGTATGCCGGACCTGCCGCGAGGGGCGAACGGTTGAGCGCGAACGCTGAGTTCACGATTCCGCCCGGTACGCCCGCGGACAGTGAGTTCACCGTGGCGGCGACCGCGACGCGGCCCGGACATGCCCCGTGCACCGTGACTAAGACCATCCGGACCGTCGAGGGTGAGATCGATGGTGGCGAGGTGCTGGTGGCCGGTGAGGTGTGGGCCGGGCGTACGGTGACGGCGTCGGCCGGGCCGTTCACACCCGAGGCGACCAGAGTGTCGTATGCCTGGTATGCGGGCGATGAGGTGGACGATGACGCGCTGATAGTCCGTGCGGCGGCGTTGGAGATTCCGCCTGGCACCGAGGTGGGCACCGAGTTCACCGTGACGGCGACAGCCACGGTGGCTGGGTATGGTCCGGCTACGGTGACCGACACCATCCACACCGTCGAAGGTGAGATCGACGATGGTGAGGTCCTGGTTGCCGGCGAGGCGTGGGCCGGCCGGACGGTCACGGCATCGGCCGGATCCTTCACACCTGAGGCATCAGGGATCGCGTATGTCTGGTACGCGGGTGACAGGGCGGAGGGTGAGCCGTTGGCTACGGGTGCGTCGTTGCCGATTGATGCCAGCACTGAGGTGGGCACCGAGTTCACGGTGGCGGCCACAGCGACGGTTCCGGGTTACGCCGATCTGACGGTGACCGAGACCATCCAGACCGTCGAGGGGACCATTGTCGGCGGCGCCGTGGTGGCGAACGGTGAACGGTGGGCCGGGCGGACCCTGGTCGCGTCCGCGGGGACGTGGTCCTTCACACCGGAAGCGACCTCGGTCTCGTATGCCTGGTACCGGGGCGGCGCGGTGGACGATGACGCGCTCATGGTTCGCTCGGCGGAGGTAGAGATTCCGTCTGCCACGCCGGTGGGCACCGAGTTCACGGTGGCAGCCACAGCGACGGTTCCGGGTTACGCCGATCTGACGGTGACCGAGACCATCCAGACCGTCGAGGGTGTGATCGATGGTGGCGAGGTTGTGGTGGATGGTGAGGTGTGGGCCGGGCGGACTCTGGTCGCGTCCGCGGCGGCCCGGTCGTTCACGCCGGTGGCATCCGAGGTGTCGTATGCCTGGTACGCGGGCGACGAGGCGACGGGCGACTCGGTGGGTGATGGTGCCGCGTTCGTGGTCCCGCTCGGGACGCCGGTGGGCACCGAGTTCACGGTGGCGGCGACGGCGACGGTTCCGGGATACGCCGATCTGACGGTGACCGAGACTATCCAGACCGTCGAGGGGACGATTGTTGGAGGCGCCGTGGTGGCGGGCGGTGAGCGCTGGGCTGGGCGAACTCTGGCCGCATCCGCAGGGACGTGGTCGTTTACCCCTGAGGCGACCGAAGTGTCGTATTCCTGGTATGAGGGGAGCGAGGCGCATGGTGAGGCGTTAGCGTCATCGGCCGAGTTCACGATTCCCGCGTGGACGCCAGTGGGCACCGAGTTTACGGTGGCGGCGACAGCCATGGCGCCTGGGTATGGACCGCACACGGTGACCGAGACCATCCAGACCGTTCAAGGCGAGATCGACGGCGGCGAGGTTGTGGTGGATGGTGAGGCGTGGGCCGGGCGGGCCGTGACAGCATCGGCTGGGTCATTTGTGCCTGCGGCGTCATCGATCTACTACACCTGGTATGCGGGGAATCTCGCGCTCGGAGAGCCTGTGGGCACTGGTGCTGAGCTGCAGATTCCGTGGGATACGCCGGTGGGTTCGGAGTTCACGGTGGCGGCGAGGGCCAGGGTGCCGGGGTATGCCGATCGGGCGGTCAAGGCGGTGGTCAAGACTGTTGAAGGCACCATGGACGGTGGCGAGGTTGTGGTCGATGGTGAGTTGTGGGCTGGACGGACGGTGACGGCGTCGGCTGAGGTTGGGTCGTTCGATCCGGAGGCGACGTCGGTGTCCTATGCCTGGTATGCGGGCAGCACCGTGATGGGGGATCCGGTTGGTGCGGGGGCCGAGTTCATGATTCCGGTGTCCACGCCGGTGGACACCGTGTTCACGGTGGCGGCAACTGCGAGGCGGTCTGGATATGGGCCGGTGGTGGCGACCGAGACGATTCGGACGGTCGAGGGATCGATGGTTGGTGGCGTGGTGTCGGTGAACGGTGTGCCATGGGCCGGGCGGACGGTCACGGCGTCCGCGGCGGCCGGTTCGTTCACCCCTGCGGCGACATCGGTGACCTACGCCTGGTACGCAGGTGAGGCGGCCGACGGTGACGTGTTGGGCGATGAACCGCAGTACACGATTCCGCCTGACACACCCGTGGACACCGTGTTCACGGTGGTGGCAACCGCCACGGTGCCGGGATATGGTCCGCGGACGGTGACCACTACCATCCAGACCACCCTGGGCACGGTGGACGGTGGCAGCGTCTCGGTGAACGGCTTGGCGTGGGCGGACCGGGCGATCGTCGCGACGGCGGATGTCGATTCGTTCGTGCCTGCGGCATCGTCCGTTTCCTACACCTGGTACGCGGGGAACCTCGCGCTCGGCGAGCCCGTGGGCACCGAGCCCTCCTACGCGATCCCCGCCGGCACACCAGTGGGAACCGAGTTCACGGTGGCGGCAACCGCCACAGTGAACGGTTACGCCGATCGGACAGTCAAGGCAGTCATCGAGACAGTCCAAGGCACGATGTCGGACGGCGAGGTGGACGTGGATGGCGAGCCGTGGGCGGGGCTGACCGTGACCGCGTCAGCAGGAGGATTTGCCCCCGACGCCACCTCGATGTCCTATGCGTGGTATCCCGACGATGCCGTGGACGGCGACCCGGTGGCCACCTCGAGAGAATTCGCAATCCCCGCAGATGCGAGCGTGGGCAGCCGGTTCACGGTGGTCGCCACCGCGGGGCGCGTCGGATACGGTCCGGCGACGGCGACGGCGACGATCACGACGCGGCCAGGCGCCATGACCGGCGGCTCGATCGAGGTGACGGGCGAAGCGTGGGCAGGCAGAACAGTGACCGCCTCGGCTGAATCGTTCACACCACCAGCGTCGTCGGTCTCGTACGCGTGGTACGCGGGCGAGGCGACCGAGGGCGAGGCGCTGAGCAATGACGCGCAGTACACCATTCCTGCCGAGACCGATGTGGGTAGCGAGTTCACCGTGGTGGCGACCGCCACCGTGCCCGGCTACGGTCCCCACACCGTGTCGACGACGATCGAGACGACCCTGGGGGCGATCCTCGGTGGCCTTGTGCACGTCTCAGGCGATGCGTGGGCCGGCAACACCGTGACCGCGCGGGCCGGCGGCGAATCGTTCACGCCGCAGGTATCCGACGTCTCGTACGTCTGGTATGCGGGCAACCTCGCGGAAGGTGCGGAGCTGTCGCAGACCGCCGTGCAGGAGATCCCGCCTGGCACGCCGGTGGGTAGCGAGTTCACGGTGGAGGCCACGGCGAGGCTGCACGGCTACAAGGAACGAATCCTTGTCACCACCATCAAGACGGTCCCGGGCGTGGCTACCGGGGGTACGGTCACCATCACGGGTGATCCGTGGGCCGGCCGGACCGTCAGCGCCTCGTCCCCGCTCGACTCGTTCATCCCAGCGGCCACCACGGTGTCTTACGCCTGGTATGAGGGCGGTGAAGTGCAGGGAGACCCGCTCTCGCGGACCGCAGAACTGGACATTCCTGCCCATACGCGTGTGGGTAGCGAGTTCACCGTGGCCGTCACGGCGACGGTGCCCGGCCATGTTCCGCTGACCGTCACCGAGACCGTCGCGACGGTCGAGGGCGTGATGGCGGACGGGTCGGTAGGTGTGACCGGCGAACCCTGGGCTGCGCGGACGGTGACCGCCTCGGCAGACGCGTTCACCCCGCCGGCGTCCGATGTCTCGTATGCCTGGTACTCCGGACGGTCGACGGCAGGCGAACCCCTGGGACGGGGCGTCGCGTTCGAGATCCCCGCGGGTACGCCATCGGGCAGCGAGTTCACTGTCGCGGCGACCGCCACGGCGAGCGGATATGGCGACCGAACCGTCACAGAGGTTTTCATCACCGACCAGGGTGTCATCGACGGCGGAACCGTGATCATCGACGGTGCGGCGTGGGCCGGCCGGACCATTACCGCGGTGGCGCCCTCCGCCTCGTTCACGCCGACCGTGTCCGATGTGTCCTTCGCCTGGTACGCCGGTGATACCGCGACAGGCCCCGTGCTGGCCTCGGCGCCGGACCTGGCGATCCCCTCGACCACACCGGTGGGCAGCGAGTTCACCGTCGAGGTGACGGCCACCGCCATCGGCTACGGCGACCTGACCATCACCGAGACCATCGCGACCTCCGCAGGGACCATCCCGGAAGGCGTCGTGAGCGTCAATGGCCATCCATGGCCAGGTCAGACGGTCACCGCCAGCGCATCGCTCGATCCATCCACTCCCGTGGCGCCCGACATCTCCTACGCCTGGTACGCCGGCGATGGGACCGCGGGAGCCAAAGTGTCCTCCACCGCCGAATTCGACATTCCCACTACCGCGGTCGTGGGGAGCGAATACACGGCTGCTGCGACGATCGCCGCGCCCGGCTACACCCCGAGCACGGCAATCGCCACGATTGTCGTCGTGGCCGGTTCCCTGACCATCGGTGAACTCACCGTCGAGGGATCGCCTTACGCCGGCAACACGGTGACGGTGGCCCGACCGGCCGACGTGTTTTCTCCGTCGGCCGAGACCGTGGAGGTCCGGTGGTTTGCGGGAACCGACACGAGTGCCACGCCACTCGCCACGGGAGCCACCTTCACCATCCCGGCGACGGCCGGGGCGGGCAGTGTCTTCACCGTCCAGGCGACGGGCATACGCCCGGGATTCTCCTCAGCGGTGGTGACCGCCATCGTCACCGTGATTCTGGACGCCTCCGATCCCGGCGATGACGAACCGACACCTCCCGACCCCGGAGACGAGGATCCTGACGAGGATCCCGACCCTCAGGACCCCAGTGGTCCCGACCCCGATGATCCCGATCCTGGCGTTCCCGACCCGGCGGACACCGGAGACGGTGGCCCGTCAAGCCCGAACAATCCGGGCACGGGCGGGACCGGTGGCACCGACCCTTCATCCCCGGGTGACGAATCCCAGACCCCCGACGCGCCCACACCGGGCGATCCCGCGGGAGGGGGCACCGGCGGGTCAACCGGAGGCGGGCTAGGGGCGTCAGAGCATGAGACGCCGACCGCACACGTGGTTGATTCGGTCGTGACGGCCACCGTGAAGACGGCCTCCACGAAACCGGGCAAGAAGCCCGTGATCGACATCGTCGTGACCGCCCCGAACGGCCCAGTTCCCACGGGTTCCGTCACCATCGGCTACACCGTCAACAAGACCAAAGGGTCCATCACCGCCGACCTGACAGGCGGCCGGGCCACGGTGACGCTCCCCGTCAAGCTCGCCAAGAAGAACGGCTCGTATTCGGTGACCGTGGACTATGCCGGCGACACGGCTGTGAGGCCAGGTCACACGTCGGCGAGGATGGCTCCGCAGATCACGGCGACACTCGCCAAGTCATCGGTGTCCGCGACAACCGCGGCGTCGGTCAAGGTCTCGGTGAAGGGATCTGGCGTCGCTACACCGTCTGGCAGGGCCAAGGTCACGGTGACGAATGCGAAGACCAAGAAGGTCGTGAAGACCAAGAGCGTCAAGGTCAAGGTCAACAAGGTCACGGGGTCCGCATCCATCCGCCTGCCGAAGCTTCCCAAGGGCAAGTACACGATCACCATCACCTACGGCGGCAACAACCAAGTGGCGCCCCGGACATCGAAAGTGCTCAAACTCACCGTCAAGTAGGCTCCCGCGGCGCGGTGCATTCGCCATCGGTGGGTGGCCGTGGGATACTCACTGAGGCCGTTGGGCCCGGCACACTGGTCCGGCGGTCCGATGGGTTCGGCGCGGCTCCGATGGATGCGCCCGGCGCCATCGTCCTGAGCAGCGCGTACGTTGCGCGCGCCAGGCATCCAGACTTCGTTTCCCGCCCGTGAACGGGGCGGGTTCACAACGACACAGCCGTTCGGCATCTCGGTGTGCAGGGGCTGCGCGGCAGGGTTGAGGAACCCGATGACCGAAACCACTGAACCTATTTCGCCTGCGCGTGCGAAGCGCGCCCCCCGGCGGACGGCCGCCAAGTCTGAGCCGACCGCACAACTCGACCAACTCGTTGACCTCACGGCAGCCGTGGCGCAGCACGAGGAAAAGGTGGCGGCCCGCCGCTCGTCCCGCACTGCCACCGCGACACCCGAGACCGCGCCCAAGGCCCGGTCTACCGCCCGCTCCCGCCGCGCCACATCGCCGCCCGCCGATGCCGATGCCACTGTGCCCCCTGCCGCGGTCGGCACCGCGGACCCCCCTGCCGCGGTCGGCGACGGCGAGGCTCCCCCCGCTCGACCGAGGCGTTCGCGAGCCAAGGCCCCCGCCGCCGCGTCGCCGTCACCCAGCCAATCGTTCGACAAGCCGCTCGCGGCCAGTGCCGACGCCTCGCCCGCGCCCCTCGCGGACCCTCATCTCATCGCCGATCCGTCGCCGACCAAGCCCGTGCGGCCGCGCAGACGGGCGACGGCTCCGGCATCGACCCCCGCCACCCAACCAGCCGCCCTGGCCGCCCCGGCCGTGCCGGCCCCCGCCGCCGATGGCGCATCGACCGCTGTCGCCGGGCCGTCCGCTCCCTCCGAATCGGCTACCCCGCCGGAATCCGCGCCGCCCGCGAGTGGCCGTGCGGCGGCGCCCAAGGCCCGCCGTGCCACACGAGCCACGGCCGCGGCCTCGGGCGGGCCCGAGCCCGCGGCGCCGTCCACGCGTCGCCGCCGTGCTGCCGCGGCGCCAGCCTCGCCGGTGGCCTCAGATGGGGATCCGGGAGTCACGGGTGCGCACAGTGGCTCTGTCCCCGATCCGTCCGACGTGGCGCTCGACGTTGATCTGCCGGGCGCACGTGCTGAACAACCGCCCGCCGAGCGCGATGCCGAGGCCCGGCCTGCGCCGGCGACCAAGACAACCACACGGAAGGCCAGGTCAGCCAAGACTTCGCGCGCCGTCGCCGCCACGACGGACGTTGCCGGCAAGGCCAACGAGGTGTCGACCCCCTCCAGCCGCTCCGCACGGGCAGCTGAGGCCGTCGCGGCCCTTGCCGAGCTGTCCAGCGCAGTCGGCGACGCCGTTCCCGCGGCGACGGGGACCGATGTCGCGGCGCCGGCTGATCCCAAGCCCGCCAAGAGAGCCCGCGCACGGGCCGCCCGTCCCGCGGCACTCCCAGACCAAGCCACCGTGTCGGGTGGCGGGCCCGACGCATCGCCGGAGCCGGCAGCCGCGCCCGCGGCTATCCCGGACGCCGTCGTCCCGCCGGGGATCACGCCCGCCGGGCCTTTCAGCCAGCAGCCAAGGCTGTCGCAGCCATCGGCGTTGCCCCCCACCCAGCGCCCAGCCGCACCGGTCGCCGCCGATGGCGCACCCCGCCTTCCCATGACCGCCCTGCTCTTCCAAGCCCCGGAGTTGGTGACACCGCCGCCGGCGCACCGCCCCGAGGCGCCGGTGCCCAGCGACAACGCCGACGAGGTCGGGGCCGATCTCGGCCCGGCTGAGGGCGCCGATGCCGGTCCCCGAACTGGGACCAAGAAGACGCCGGCCACCGGCAAGAAGAAGGGCAAGAACAAGGCCAAAGACGCCGCTGGGGTCTCCTCGGCAAAGACACCGGATGCCTCACCCGCGTCCGATGCGCCGCCGCAAGAGCCGTCAGCTCAGTCCGGCGGGGAACAGCCTGCCGATGCCTCACAGGCGGATGGCGGCGAGGAAGGGCCGGGCAAGCCGCGTCGCCGAGGCGGGCGCGGCAAGGGTGGCAAGGGTCGCGGCCGCAGCGAGGAGACGACGGTAGAGGCTGAGGCTGGGCCGTCATCGTCCGCAGGGGACGACGATCCGGACTCTGGAACATCTCACCGTCGCCGGCGGCGCCGGAGGGGCGAGCGGACGTCCGAGTCGGTCGCGGACGAGGTCACCGGCCTCACCAGCTCCACGCGGTTGGAGGCCAAGCGGCAGCGGCGGCGCGAGGGACGCGACGCGGGACGGCGCAGGCCGGTCATCACCGAATCGGAATTCCTCGCCAGGCGCGAGTCTGTCGATCGGGTGATGGCGGTCCGCGAACTCGAGGGACGCACGCAGATCGCGGTGCTGGAAGACGGGATCCTCGTGGAGCACTACCTGTCCCGCCACGCGCAATCGACCCTGGTGGGCGATGTCTACCTGGGTCGGGTTCACAACGTGCTGCCGTCCATGGAGGCGGCCTTCGTGGACATCGGCAAGACTCGCAACGCCGTGCTGTATGCCGGGGAGGTCAACTGGGATGCGGCAGGCATGTCCGGCCAGCCACGCAGGATCGAGGATGCCCTGAAGTCCGGCGATGCCGTGTTGGTGCAGGTCACCAAGGATCCGATTGGCCACAAGGGTGCGCGGTTGACCTCGCAGATCACGCTCGCTGGACGGCACATGGTGCTGGTGCCCGGCGGGGGGATGACCGGGATCTCGCGCAAACTGCCTGACTCCGAACGCAGTCGGCTGAAGAAGCTCCTGAAGAAGATCGTGCCGCAAGGAGCGGGCGTGATTGTGCGAACCGCGGCCGAGGGTGCGAGCGAAGCCGATCTGACCGCCGACATGGCGCGCCTGACTGACCGGTGGGCACAGATTCAGGCGAAATCGACCAAGGCCCATGCGCCGGCGCTCCTCAAGGGGGAGCCAGATGTGGCCATCCGGGTGATCCGGGACGTGTTCAACGAGGACTTCACCTCGCTGGTGGTCCAGGGGTCCGGCGCGTGGAAGCAGATCTCCTCCTACATCGGCGAAGTCGCACCGGACCTCGCCTCCCGTATGGAGCCGTGGGACGGTCCGGGCGACGTGTTCGCCCGCCACCGCATCGACGAGCAACTCCTGAAGGCTCTGGACCGCAAGGTGTGGCTTCCCTCCGGTGGATCTCTGGTGATCGACCGCACGGAGGCGATGACCGTGGTCGATGTCAACACGGGCAAGTTCACCGGGTCCGGCGGGACGTTGGAAGAGACGGTGACCCGCAACAACCTGGAGGCCGCCGAAGAGATCGTGCGCCAACTCCGGTTGCGGGACATCGGCGGGATC
>JAISBQ010000113.1 GCA_031266115.1 Bifidobacteriaceae bacterium | reverse complement strand
CAGCGCTTTTGGGACAACTGCATCGCGAGGCGGGACACCAGGTGCGATTCGGCCAGTCGAACCTCGACGGTAATAGGTACCTGGCGTGCCACCTGGGACACGATGTCGATGAAATCCTGGGGCTGCTTGCGCTCCGACAGGTAGATGGCGGGGTACAGCACCACAGGAGTCGCGGGCTCTTGCCTCGCCAAAGCGTGCTCAAGGCGGATGCCAAGGTTGACCCAGCTGATGGTGGCGCGCTCGGCCAACGGTTGGACCGTCAAGCGCTGCACGGTGCGGCGGATTCCGGCGGCTGTTCGCTCGGAGTTGGCGAAGGTGGGGAACAGGGCGGCAGACAAAGCCAGCTCGGCCTGTTCCACTTCGGTGGAGAAAGCCGATGTGTCCCACCACACGAAGTTCATGATCTTCGGCTCCGCGGCGACGGACCTCAGCGTTCGCCACACGGAGACAGAATCGATGACGTCCATATTGACGACCACCGTGTTTTCGGCGTCGAGCAGTTCGAGGGGCACGATGTCGAACGTCGGATAGCGGTGGGTTCTCGGTCCCACGAGGCCGGCGCCGGGGAAGACCCGCAGGAGGCGGCGCACCAGGGTGTCTCCCGCGCCGTGTCCGATGACGTTGCCGTCCTCGTCGATGGTGAGATTCTCGTACTTGACTGCAATCTTCATGGGACTCACCTTTCGGGTTGCTCACGGTGCCAGGTGCGCTGCCTTGCGCGTCACGGACGAGGATACGCCCGCTCCCATCCTGCTGGCCACGACCCGGCCGCACCACCAGCGCCTTGCGGTGAGCCCTCGGTCCCGACCCGTCAGGCGCCGAGATAGGCGTCAATCACCCGGGGATCCCGTGCCAGATCCGTTGCTGGGCCCGAGATGGTCACCGCACCGGATTCGAGCACATAGGCCCGGTCAGCAATCTTCAGTGCCGCGCGGGCGTTCTGCTCGACCAACAAGACTGTGGTGCCCCGCGCGTTGACCTCGCGAATTGTGGCCATGACCTGCGCCACGATGAGTGGCGCCAAGCCCATGGAGGGCTCGTCCAACAACAGCAGCGACGGAGAAGCCACCAGGGCTCGCCCGATCGCGAGCATCTGTTGCTCTCCGCCGGACATGGTCCCGCCTTGCTGGTCGCGGCGCTCCTGAAGACGGGGCATCAGGTCATAGACGGCCGCCACCCTTTCCTCGACGGTCTCACGGGAGGGTTCGAGGTACCCACCGAGTTGCAAGTTCTCATGGACCGTCATCGTCGAAAAGATCCGCCGGCCCTCGGGCACGTGAACCAGTCCGCGTCCTACGATCCGCCACGGTGCCTCCTTGGTCAGATCGACCTCGCCCCACTGCACGGTTCCCAGTCGCGGGCGCACGATGCCGGACAGCATGTTGAGGGTGGTCGACTTCCCCGCGCCGTTGTTGCCGAGAATCGCGACAATCTCGCCCTCGTGGACTGTGATCGACAATTCGCGTAGCGCCTGGACACGCGAGTAGAACAGGTCAACTCCGTCGACAACCACGTCGCCGCGGCCGCGTTCGCGCACCGCAGGGCGCCAGAACTTCAGCCTCATGTCTCCTCCGTCCCCAGGTATGCCTCGATGACGGCGGGGTCCGCCTTGACCTCGGCGGGCGTGCCATCGGCGATCTCCTTGCCGTAGTTCATCACCACGACCCGTTCGGAGATGTCCATGACCAGGCCCATGTCGTGTTCGATGAGGACGATGGCGATCCCAAGGTTCTGGATGCCGCGAATCAGCTCCGCCAACCCTTGCTTTTCGTTCCGATTGAGGCCTGCCCCCGGCTCGTCCAAGAGCAGCAGCGTCGGATCGGCGGCGAGCGCCCGTGCGATTTCGACCCGCCGCTGCTCGCCATAGGGCAACTCGGCCACGAAAGCCTCTTCGCTGGAGGCGTAGCCCACGAAGTCGAGCCAACCGCGCGCGGCATCGATGCTGCCGCGTTCGGCCCGGCGATAACGCGGCGTGTGCAGGGCGGTGTCGATGAAGCTCTCGGCGAGCCGGGCGTGCAGACCGGTGCGAACGTTGTCGAGGACCGACATGTCCCGGAAGAGCCGCAAATTCTGGAAGGTCCGCGACATCCCTCTACGTGCGACCTTGCTGGGTCGCATTCCCGTGATGTTCTCGTGCCGGAAGATCACCGTGCCGCGGCTCGGCCTATAGAACCCCGTGATGCAGTTGAAGGCCGAGGTCTTGCCGGCGCCGTTCGGGCCGATCACGGAGATGATCTCGCGGGGTTTCACCGAGAAGGTAAGTCCATCGACGGCCCTGACACCTCCGAAGAAGACCGCCAGGTCGTTCACCTGCAAGATCACCGCAGGTTCCGTGGGGTAGGGTGCGTCCGTCATCGTCCGCCTCCCTGAGGTTCCGCGGAGGTGTCATCCCCGGCCTGCGGCGTCAGGTCTGTCCGATCGAGGAGATTGCCGGCCGAATCGTCGAGGATGTCCACGCGTTCCACTCTGGCCGAGCGCAGGAACGGCAGACGCCACGTGGACGGCCACACGCCTTGCGGACGGAACAGCATGCAGACGATCAACAGGACACCGAACAGGAAATACCGGCCGTTGCCGAAGCCGCGCAACAGTTCGGGGCCGAGTGAAATGACCAGTGCGCCGATGACGATTCCGGGCGTCGATCCCATGCCGCCGAGAACCACGGCCATGAGGACGAGGGCTGACTGAAGGAACACGAACGAGCCCGGCGCCACGGAACCAAGATGGGAGCCCATGAGAACCCCGGCCATGCCGCCCCAGACGGCGCCAGTGATGTATGCGGTGAGTTTGGTGGCGTAGGTGTTGATGCCCATCGCTTCGGCGGCGTCCTCATCGTCGCGGACGGCCTTCCATGCGCGCCCCATCCGGCCCTTGGCGAGGCGGGCCGCCAACAAGACGGCGACGGCCATGCAGAACACGCAGAACATGTAGTAGGAGACGGCGGGTTGAAAGACAATCCCGCCGATGGTGATGGGTACGGACAGGTCCAGCCCGAGGAAGGAGAACTTGGGGATGCCATAGATGCCCTGGGGGCCGCCCGTGACCTGGATGTTGTTGGCTGTGATGCGGATGATCTCCCCGAAACCGAGGGTGACGATCGCGAGATAGTCGGACCGCAGACGCAGGGTGGGGCCGCCGATGACGATCCCCGCCACCACGCAGATCGCCAGGACCACGGGGATCGACTCGATCATGCCCCAATGCAGACGCGTGGACATGATGCCCCAGGTGTAGGCACCGACGGCGAAGAACGCCACGTAGCCGAGGTCAAGCAGACCTGCGTACCCGACCACGATGTTCAACCCCGACGCCAACATGATGTAGATCACGGCGGACGTCGCGATGGAGATGACATAGGCGTTGATGGTGATGAACGGCAGGAGGAATGCGAAGGCGAAGCAGATGGCGCCGAGTGCGTTCATGAAGACCCGCGGACGCAACAGGTAAGGACCCGTCTCGACGCGCTCGAAGGCCGGTGGTGGTGCCATGAAGCCCCACACGTTAGGCCGGCGGGCGCCGGCGTGTTCGGGTGGCGGCGGAGGGACGAGGCGTGCCATCTGACTCACATCCTCTCGACAACTCGCTGGCCCAGGATGCCCGTGGGGCGGAACGTCAGGAATGCGATGAGGAAGGCGAATGCCACCACGTCCTTCCACTGGCCACCCAGCCAGTTTGTGGCGAAGGATTCGAGCAGTCCGAGGGTGAGGCCGCCCAGCATCGCCCCATAGAGCGATCCGATGCCGCCGATGACGGCGGCCGTGAACGCCTTGAGACCGATGAGGAATCCCATGAGGAATCCGATGGATCCGTAGTACGAACCGGCCATGACACCCGCCGCTCCGGCGAGCGCCGATCCGATGAAGAACGTCTTGGAGATGACCGTGTCGACGTTGACGCCCATGAGCATCGACGCGCGGGGGTCGAGGGCGATGGCCCGCATCGCCCTGCCGTCGCGCGAGCGCATGACGTAGCGCTGGAGAAGAAGCATGAGGGCCCCGGCGACGGTCATGAGGACCACCTGCGGCAACGTGATGCGCGCACCGAGCACGGTGGTCATCGCCCCCGACAGGCGCACGGGGAACACCTTGGGGTCCGGGTTGAAGATCAACGAGACCCCGTATTCCAGAGCGAAGCTCATCCCCACCGCCGTGATGAGCACCGCCAAGCGGGGTGATTGGCGTAGTGGCCGGTAGGCGACGCGCTCAATGGCGACGCCGAGCAGGCCGGTCAGAATCATGGTGAGGAACAAGACCACGATCAGCGCCGCGAGGGGCGCCGCCGAGACCAGCCCTGCCGTCGATCCGAGCATGACGAATGCGATGAAGGCCCCGGCCATGTAGATGTCGCCGTGGGCAAAGTTGAGCAGCTTGATGATGCCGTAGACCATCGAGTAGCCCAAGGCGACCAAGGCATAGAACGAGCCGACGAAGAGCCCGTTCCAGATCAGTTGCAGCATGGCGAGGCCTCACGCGTGAGAGATGGACCGCGGGTGGGCTGT
>JAISBQ010000111.1 GCA_031266115.1 Bifidobacteriaceae bacterium | reverse complement strand
AAAGGCAACGCCCTTGACGATGACGGCGCCATCTCCTCCGCCGGCGGCGAAGGCCGGAACCTCGGCGGCAGCGGCCAGCGTGACGATCCCTCGCATCCCAGTCCACGCTACCAGCGCTATCTCTTTCCAGCTCATCGGAACTCGTTCCTCCGGCGGGCGCCGGGGCGGGCCACCGCGTCCGCCTGGCCGCCGGGGCCCGCGCTTTGGTCTGGGGCCGCGCCGGGCGAGGTGGGAGCGCCGAGGTAGGCGCCGCCATCGTGCACGGATGGCATCCCGGCTACGAAGCGCGAGGTGAATGGCCAGGTTGGTCCGCCCGAAACTGATCGCGGTCCAAGCGATCCGCACCACAATGACTGTCGCGAGCACCGCCAGACCGAGCCGCAAGGTCAGCCAGGCGTCCGATGCCGGTCCCGCGAGCACGTCCGCGATCACCCAGCGCAGTTGCAAACCCATGTAGGCGAATACGAACGCTTCCAACAAGGCGTCCACCACCGGCCACAGGGCGTGTTCAGTCAAGCGTGTCAAGTGACCGGTAGCGGAATACCCTGCTCGGTCGAGGTATGACGTGTGGACTGCGACGGTAAACGCCGCCATCACGACGGCCAGGACGCCCGATGCGTGAACGTGTTCGGCGGCGAAATAGGCAAGAAAGCACAACAGGAGACCGAGGACCGATTCGAGAGTGGGATCCGCGAGAACGCGACGAATCGCTACCGTGATATTTCCGAGCAACAATCCAATGAACAACCCGACTGTCGAACCGTAGAGGAAGAATAGGGCCTGGTTGGAAATGAACGGCTCGGCACCCTCTAGGTGAGAGACGGCGACGGCGAAGAGTGTCAAGGCGGCGGCATCGTTGACGAGCGATTCGCCGGTGAGAAGATCGACCACACGCTGCGGCAGCCCCATTTGCCGGCCGCGTGTCACGATGGTCACTGTGTCCGGCGGGGAGGCTACGGCGCCCAATACCGCCGCACCGGCGACACCGAGCATGGGGGCGATCCATGCGGTGACCAAGCCAACCGATGCAGCCGTCACGATCACCATGACGAGCCCGAGCCCGACGATGGCGCGCAGGTTACGCAGCATCGCTTGAAAGGAGAAATGCATGGCGGCCGAATACAGCAATGGCGGCATAATCAGGGAGAAGACGAGCCCGGGCGGCACGGTGAGGCGCGGCATTGCCGGTATGAAACTGATAGCTCCTGCCAGGACGACTACGAGCAAGCCAGGCTGGGGCATCCGGCGGCGCGCCAGCGCACTGACGCCTACCGCGCCAAGGATGACAAAGAGAATGGTGGTCACGTCTAGTCCGTCCTTCCGGTTTCTCGCCCCGCCGCCGATGCCGGCCCTCGTTCCCGATCCCACCCCCGGCGGGCCCAGTGCGGTAAAGTGTCCCACTGGTCTGGCACAACATGCCGGCCACGGGCTGTGGCGCAGTTTGGTAGCGCACTTGACTGGGGGTCAAGGGGTCGTGGGTTCAAATCCCGCCAGCCCGACTGTGTTTGTGCTGGTCAGACAGGGTTTTCCGTGAGCAATGGAGGTCGCGGAAAGTGGTCTGGTCACGGTTTAGTCACCGAAAACTCCTGGGCGATGGCGCGCCGGCGGCGGTACGGACGGGTTGGTTTGGGTCCGTCGGGGATTGGTTGGAGAAGGCTGCGCACCCGGGGTGTATGGCAGCAGATCGTAGGAACGCGAATCTGAGCGCGAACCCGTGGGGCTTGGAGCCCTTTCCGTGATTGGGATGGTACGTCCCGCCAGGTGCAGACCACGGAAGCCACCAGGGCCGGAGCTGAGCGGGCGTTGAAGGTGAAGCTCAACGAGCGGATCGGTGCGTTACCGGTGGGTGTGGGTTTGACCCCGGATTCGACGTTCGCCCAGTTGGCCGACTACTGGTTGGAGGACCTGGACGTCGAGGGCAGGATCGCGAAGTCCACCCGCCAACGCTACGAGGCGAACCTGCGCCAGTTGGTGCTCCCCGCGTTTCAGCACTTGACGTTGCGGGAGATTGGGGTGGCCCGGTGTGACCTGTTCATCAAACAGTTGGCGAAGAAGTCCTACAACCGTGCCCGCCAAGCCAAAGTCGTCCTGCGTCTCGCGTTCGGTCTGGCGGTCCGCCACGAGGTCCTCCTTCGCAACCCGATGGACGGCATCGCCCGCCTCCACCGGCCCGCCCACACTCCCGACGCGCTGACCGCGCAGGAGGTGAACGCGGTGCGTGTGGCGGTGAGGTTCTGGGAGACCGGGATCGCCCCGTCGGGCCCGAGACCGGATGGGCAGCTGTCCGTCATCGTCGAGGTCATGCTCGGCACCTCAGCGAGGATCGGGGAAGCGTTGGCGATCCGAAGGCGTGACATCGACGTGACAGGCCCGAACCCGTCGATGGCGATCCGGGGCACGATTGTGGCCCCGAAGGGTGAGCCACCGTACCGGCAAGATCATCCGAAGACCGCGAAGTCCCGGCGCACGGTCGCGATCCCCTCGTTTACGGCTGAGGCCGTGCGCAAACGCTTGGCCACGATGACGGACATGAGCCCGGATGAGCTGCTGTTCACGTCCCGGAATGGGACGCCGTTGACGATGCACAACGTGCGCCGCCAGTTGCGTCACGTCCTGGACTTGGCAGGGATCGAGGGAGTGACTCCGCACATGTTCCGTCGGACGGTGGCCACAGCCATCAACGATGCCGCCGACGTGGACCTGGCCGCTGAACTGCTGGGTCACACGAACACGAAGATCACCATCCAGCACTACATCCGCCGCAACGAAATGGTCAACCCGTTGACTGCGACTCTGTTGGACCGGGTGCTCGCCCCAGACTTGTAACGTGGTGGTGTCGCTGCCAATAGCGCTGCATTGCGCTCGCTGCCAGACGACGTGACCGTCAGTCAGCCCCCGCCATCAACAGCCATCGCACGACCGGCACGGCTCACATCACCATGCTCCGCGCCCACCAACCCGAACCCGACAACCTACACCGGCTCGCGACCCATCCCTGGCCGTCCACAGCTCCACCGAACAACCTCGACCCGACCACCCGTCCAATACCACGCCAACCTCACCCAGCGTTCTGGGCAGTGGTGCTCTGCGAATCCCGTGCCGCCGATCCGGCGTTTCACGCCGTGAACTTGAGGGCAAGGTGATCGGCAACGTGTGGCTCGCCCAAAGCGACATGGCCACCTGGCAACTGTGCTACGTGTTCAACCGCGGCTGCTGGGGCCACGGATAGGCCACCGAAGCGAGCCGCGCAGCATCGTGCCGGGCGTTCGCGGAAGGCGCTCACCGCGTCGTCGCCACGGTCAATCCGGCCAACGAACCGTCGTGGCGGCTGCCAGAACGGCTCGCCTTCCGCCGGGAAGGCCACCTCAAGGCCAACGTGTTCTTCCGCCGCGACAAGCACGGTGAACCGATCTGGCAGGACACCTACGAGTATGGCCTGCTGGCCTGCGAATGGACCACCGGCCCCGGCTTGGAGGAACGGGCGTAGTCACATGGGTTTCAGGTTCTGGTTGAGCCGGTCGATGATCTTGGCCAGGTCACGCTCGCGGGCCTGTTCGCTCTTGAACGACAGGTAGCGGCGGGCGTAGGTCCGCTGGACGGACGGCGACATGGCGCAGAAGTTCTCAAACGCCGGAGAGTTGCCAGGCAGCCGCTCGGCCAG
>JAISBQ010000073.1 GCA_031266115.1 Bifidobacteriaceae bacterium | reverse complement strand
TTCGCTCGGCGTAGATCTCGTCGCCCCAGGACGGATGCCCGTAGTCGCCGGGATGCGAGTGGACCATCCCCATGAAGTCGATCCCCGCGGGGTCCCAATGGTCGCGCAGGAGCCCGTTGACCGCAGCGATGTCTGGCGAGTAGGTGACGGCGCTGACCTGGGCCCGGCGGTCCAGGTGGACGTGGGTGATGAGGCCCAGCGCGCGGGACCCGCCCAGCACGCCGCCGGTCTCCGCAGGCCGGCGCCCTATGGTCCGGGCGATCGTCTCATAGGCATCCCGGGTGATCGCGAACGACATGCCCTGGGACAGCCGCGCCGGATCCAGCGCCCTGATGCGGGCCGGCGGAGCGTCCTCAGGTGCCGCCTCCCAGGGGGCCTCCCAGTTCGGGGGGCTTGCGGCCAGCGCCTGCGGCGGGGGCTCCTGGCAGTCATGCGCGTCCCAGGGCGCGGCGCCGAGGTACGGGCGGCGGTCCCGGCGCGGATTGACCCAGGTGGCGACCTGGCAGCCCGGGTCGAACAGCGGACGCATCAATGCGAGAGAACTCATGGCGGTGTTCCTTTCATGCGGTGGTTCTTGAGTCGGGGCCCCCGGGGGGATGTCGGAGGGCCGCCAAGGGCTGTGATGTCTCGTGACATCGTGGACGGCCAAGGACCAAGGGCGAATTGTGCAGTTTGGCACGACCAGCCGGGAAGGCCGCCGGCGTTGCCGCAGGTCAGAGCGGTGAGTGTTCGCAAGCCTGTGCACAAACTGCACAATTCGGGCTCTTCTCCCCGTGTAAAGTCTCACGACATCGTGGACGGTTCTGTCTCACGACATCGTGGACGGGTGGAGTCGGTCGGGTGGCGAGGTGCCCATGTTTGTGGGTCCTTTTCCACCCGACCGCTCCCCGAACCGGACGGGCGGCTTTCACCGCATCCGGCTCTCCAGCAGTGGTGGCGTGAGCGGTTCGGTTTGGTGGATGAGGTCGTGGCAGTCCTGGCAGACGACGAGGGTTTTCCGTCGTCGCCGTGCCATGGCCGCATCCCACAGCGGGCCGTCCGGGTCGAGGGCCGCGAGGCCCTTGACCTGGTGGACGGCCACGTCCAGTCCTGCTGTTCCGCATAGCTCGCAGCCCCGCGCCGCGACCCGCCGCAGGAGCTCCTTGCGGGGGTGGGGGCGTGGTTGCTCTCCCGGGTCGGCCACCCGGGCGCGGGTCTCGCGGACCAACCGGACTTCGCCGAATCTGGCGGTCAGCGGTTGGCGTGGACTTCGGTCGAGGCGCGCCTCGAAGCAGGTTCTCGGGCCGCCCGGTGTCATGACTTTGGCCTTGTAGCGGGCCGCCGCCTTGCGCACCGACGTGCGGTGTTTCCCTGCCAGGGTTTTGAGCATTGATGTCTCCATAACCCACCGCAACCATTGCAGCCTGCCAATGTCGCAGGCCAGCTTGTAGTAGTTCACGATTCCCCGATACACCGCCCCGTACCAGGCCACGATCGAATAGTCGTCGCAGCCGAACAGCGCGGGCAGCGCCTCGGGTTTGCCTTTCGCCAGATAGGCGGCGGCCTTGGCCTTGACAACATCACCGGGCACACGCAGCCGCACCTGACCGTTGAGGGACCTGCGCCCCCGGCACCGGTAGACGCCCTGGTGGGCCACCGCGATGTTGTAGCCCAAGAACCTGGCCATGCCCGTGCGGGCATGAGTTATCAGGGTTTTGGACTCGGACAGTTCAAGCTTCAACTCGTCGCGCAAGAACGCGGCCAGCCGTTCCTTGATCCGCTCGGCTTCCCGTTTGGGGCCAGCGAACCCCAAGAGATGGTCGTCGGCGTACCGTATGTACCGCAGCCTTCGGTAGCCGGGGTCTTCCGGGTCGCTCCTGGGCAGTGAGAGCATTAGCGCCCTCGCTGCTTTGGCCGCTTCCCTGTCCCCGTGCCGCCAGGCGGCCCGCGCCAGGTAGCTGGCCTGGTCGTAGGCCGGGTTGGTCCTTCTACGCCATCCCTTGTTGTATTCCGGCGCAAGGACCTCGGCCACGAACTGGTCCAGCTTATGGAGGTAGATATTGGAGAACACCGGGCTGGCGATCCCGCCTTGCGGCGCGCCGCTCAGCGTGGGCCGCCACCGCCAGTCCTCCAAATACCCGCTCCGCAGCATCCGCCGGACCAGTTCCAAGAACCGGTCGTCCTTGATCTTCTCAGCCATGATCCCCAACAAGACCTGGTGGTCCAGGGACCCGAAACAATCCTTGATGTCCCCTTCGATGAACCAGGCGGTCCCTGTCCAGGTGTCGGCGATCTCCCGCAACGCGGTGTGACAGCCCCGACCTGGGCGGAACCCGTGGGAATGGTCGGAGAACTGCGGCTCGTAATACGCCTCCAACAGCAAGCGCACCACCTCGCCGACCAGCTTGTCCGACCATGTGGGCATCCCAAGCGGCCGCTGGCCGCCTGACTTCTTCGGTATGAGCACCCGGCGGGCCGGCGCGAACCGGTACCGCTCGTGACGCATCGCCCCGATGATGCCCTTGATCTTGGCCAGGTCCATCCCGTCAGCTGTTTCCGGTGTGGTCCCAGGGGTAATCGCGCCTTTGTTGGCGTAAATCTTTCCCCAGGCCATCAGGTACAGCGACGGGTTGAACATCTGCCGATACAACTCGTTCACCGGCAGGCCCCGCCTGCCCCGTTCACGCAAGATCCCCAGTACGACCTCGGCGTTTTGCATTTCGCATACCTCGCTCCATTTGGTTCTCTTCCCATCTGCCTGGCCCGCTTCGCCCTGCGCGCGGCTTTCCCGCGCCCCTTGGCCGGGCGTTGCTCCGGCGACTACTACCGGGCCTCCGTCACCATGGGGCTCGCGCCCTTTAGGTGATCCCACGTTCGTCATGGTGGCACGTGTCTAGCGCGGTTTAGGTGCCCCACCCATGTCCTTGATCCCCCTCACTGGGGGACGCCGCCAGTCCCGAAAGGTGCCAAGCGCACATGACCATCGCCTGACAGGACCGCCGCCGGTAATCAGATGCCGCTTCCGGCGGATGCCCGAATTCCATCTTCTGGACATTGGGGTTCAAGCAGTTTGGCCTTCACCATGCCGCGCGGGTCTTCCCGACGCGTCGTCCTGGGCACTTCAGACCCGACCGTCGGTTTCCTGGCATGCTACGGTCCCCTCGGCTTTTCAGCCATCAGGTAAGCCATCAGACCCACCGACCTCCTTTCAAGTCGGCCCCCGCTGCGCGGGGGATACCACCATGCGCCTCGTGGCGCACTCGTGTCTCGTGACATCGTGGACGGAGATGTCTCAGACATCGTGGACGGAGCCGTGGACAGTTCCCACACCCCGCAGGCCCTTCCCGGCAGGGTCGGCACATGGACAAGAACTCGCTGCCCACGCAGCTCCGCGAGACGATCATCGACTTCGACCTCGGGGCCGCCCCCAGGGGCGCCGTCACCAGGTTCTGCAGGGCCGCGGGCATATCCCGGTCCGTGTTCTACAAGATCCGCGGCCGCGCAGACGCGCTCGACAACCCCGGCGAAGTGCCCCTCGCCCAGTCACGCGCCCCGAAGACCAGCCCCGCGAGGACCGACCCCGCGACGGAGGAGCTCGCCCTCCGCAGCCGCGCCGACCTCCGCTCCGAAGGCTGGGACCACGGCCCCCGCTCCGTCCACGACCGGCTCGTCCGCGCAGGCCACACCGACGTGCCCTCCCGCGCGACCCTCGCCAGGATCTTCACCCGGCACGGCGCCGTCGTCCCCGAACCGAAGAAGCGGCCCCGCTCCGCCGACAAGCGGTTCGTCTTCCCGAACCCGAACGACCTGTGGCAGCTCGACGGCACCGACCTGACCCTCGACGACCCTGACCGCACCAAGGTCGTCGTCTTCCAGGTCGAGGACGACCACTCCAGGATGGTCCTGGCCTGGTCAGTCGACTCGTCCGAGAACGGCGCGGCCGCGATCAGAGTCGTGTCCGACGCGATCCGCGCCCACGGCGTGCCCCTCCGCTTCCTGACCGACTATGCCGGGGTTTTCCCTATGCCGGTTTTGGGGTGTTCGGGCTGGTCGGGACTGGGTTCGCGGCCGGTTCCGCGGCATAGGGTTTGTGCGGTCAGAGCCGGTAGAGCGCGTCGATCACGGCTTGCTCCTTCCATTGCTCGGGCTGGTCGAGGCTGAGGGGGGTGGCCGCTTCGATGGCGTCGGCCATCATCTGCTGGGTCGCGAACGCGTAGAACGCCGATGTGGTGGCCATGGACTCGTGGCCGAGCATCTGCATGATCAGCGCCAATGGGACTCCTCGCTGGTATAGGTCCATGGCGCGGGTCTTTCGGACCAAGTGCGGGTGGACCCGGTCGGGGACCTCGGGGCAGGTCGCCCTAGCGGTGTCGGCGGCTTGTTTGAGGACAGCCTGGATCGTGTCCGAGGACAGATTCCCGGGGCGCCCGTTCTTCAGGGAGTAGAACAGCGGCCGGTCCTGGCCGGCGCCGGGGTGGAACTCGTCGAGGTAGACGCGCAGATGCTCCACGGTCTTCCCCATCAGGGGCGTGTTCCTCGGCTTGCGTCCCTTGCCGAGCAGCGACACGAAAGGGGCTCCGTCCAGGCGCAGGTCCCGGACTTTGACGCCCGCGGCCTCGGACACCCTCGCGGCGGTGTCGTAGAGGAAGATCAGCATCATCCGGTTCCGCCTCGATTTCGAGGTCCGGCCGTCGCATGCGGCCAGGATCGCGGCGGTCGCGGCCGGCGGCAGGTACTCGACCGGTTTCCTGGGGTTCTTCGGAGGTTTGACCGAACGGGCGTCCTCCAGGACGGCGCCGAGGGTGATGTCCTCGGCGGCGGCATACGCGCAGAACGCTTTGAGCGCGGTCAGGCGCAGTCCGACGGTCTTCGGGGCGTGGCCTCTGTCGTCCCGCATCCAGGCGGCCCAGCTCTTGAACCGTTCCCGGGTGAAGTGTTGGAACCCGACATCCGGGCGGGCGACGCCCTGGGATTCGAGG
>JAISBQ010000035.1 GCA_031266115.1 Bifidobacteriaceae bacterium | reverse complement strand
ATGTTCCTGGCAAAGCGGCTGCGGTCTTCGAGGTGGTGGCGGGAGCCGAGGCGAACATCGACATGATCGTCCAGAACGTCGCCCTCGGCCAGACCGGCCGTACCGACATCTCGTTCACGCTACCGACCACCGATGTCGCGGCGACGGTCTCCGCCTTGGAGGCAGCGCGGGCGAACCTCGGATATCGGGAACTCCTCGCTGATTCCAAGATCGGGAAGCTCTCCTTGGTGGGCGCCGGCATGCGTTCGCACCCTGGCGTGAGCGCCCGCCTGTTCTCCGCCCTGTCCGGGGCCGGGGTCAACATCGAGATGATCTCGACCTCAGAGATCCGTATCTCGGTGGTGACCCGTGCCGATGTGCTCGACGATGCCGTCCGGGCGGTTCATAGCGCATTCGACCTCGACTCCACCGAGGGTGAGGCGATTGTGTACGGGGGGAGCGGACGATGACCGGGCGTTTCACTGTCGCTGTGGTCGGGGCGACCGGCCAGGTTGGAGGCGTGATGCGCCGCCTTCTGGCGGAGCGGGACTTCCCGGTGGCCCAGGTGAGGTTCTTCGCTTCGGCCCGCTCCGCCGGGGTGAGCTTGCCGTGGGCGGGGCGCGAAGTGACGGTCGAGGATGTCGATGCTGCCGACCCGTCGGGTGTGGACATCGCACTGTTCTCGGCAGGCGCGCTCGCCAGTCAGGTGTATGCCCCCCGCTTTGCGGCCACCGGCGCCATCGTCATCGACAATTCCTCCGCCTGGCGCTCGGATCCCGAGGTTCCGTTGATCGTGGCGGAGGTCAACGGCCACGAGGTAGCCCACCTTCCCAAGGGCATCATCGCCAACCCGAACTGCACGACGATGGCGGCGATGCCGGCCCTCGGCCCGTTGCATCGCGAGGCTGGGCTACGACGCATGATCGTTGCCACCTATCAGGCTGTCTCGGGGGCTGGCCTGCGAGGGACGAGGGAATTGGCGATGCAGGCCGCTAGCGCAGCGAGGCACGACATGGCGGCACTGGCCCATGACGGCCAGGCATTCGCCGTGCCTGCCCCCGAGGTCTTTCCCTTACCCATCGCGTTCAACTTCATTCCGCTCGCCGGTGCGATTCTCGACGACGGTTCGGGCGAGACCGGCGAAGAAGCGAAGTTGCGGAACGAATCGCGCCGGATTCTTGATATCCCCGACCTGGCCGTGTCCGGCACATGCGTTCGTGTGCCAGTGTTCACCGGTCACGGCGTGAGTGTCAACGCCGAATTCTCATCCCCGATCACTCCTGCCCGTGCGACCGAGCTGCTGGCCACCGCGCCAGGAGTGAGGCTCGCCGACATTCCCGCGCCGTTGGACGCCGCTGGGCGCGATCCGGTCCTCGTGGGGAGAATCCGCGAGGACTTCTCCGTTCCGGACGGAAGAGGCCTGGCGCTTTTCTGTGTGGGCGATAACCTGCGTAAAGGGGCTGCGCTCAACGCTATTCAGGTCGCCGAACTCGTCGCTGCGCGATGAGGCTTCCCATACTCATCGACCTTTCCACAACCTAAGGAGCATCCACAGTGAAAAAGCTCATCAACTCCCCGGCGACCGTCGTCGCCGAGTCTCTCGCGGGCCTCGCGGCCGCACATCCCGAACTCGCTGTCAACACCGAACTCAGCGTCGTCTACCGGGCCTGCGGCCCACGTCCCGGCAAAGTCGGCGTCATCTGTGGCGGAGGCAGCGGTCATGAGCCGGCACACGCCGGTTTTGTCGGCACCGGCATGCTAGACGCCGCGGCATGCGGCGAAATCTTCACCTCGCCGGTCCCCGATCAGGTGGTCGAGGCCACCAATCGCGCCAACGGCGGTGCCGGTGTCATCCATATCGTCAAGAACTACACGGGTGATGTCATGAACTTCGAGATGGCCGGAGAAATCGCTCAGGCCAACGGCGATGTCGAGATCGAAACGATCTTGGTGGACGATGACGTAGCCGTTCAGGACTCCCTGTATACCGCCGGAAGGCGGGGGGTGGGTTTGACGGTGATGGTCGAGAAGATCGTCGGTGCCGCCGCAGAACAGGGTCTGCCACTCGCCGAGGTCGCGGCGATCGGCCGCGGTGTTGTTACCGAAGGCCGCTCGATGGGACTGGCCCTGACACCAGTGACCACCCCTGCCGCTGGCAAGCCGATGTTCGAGTTGGGCGAGAACCAGATCGAGTTCGGTGTTGGCATTCATGGCGAGCCGGGACGTGAGCGGCGCACCCACGCCACTGCGGCCGAGTTGGCCGAGGCTCTCGGCGGACCGATCATCGACGATCTGCCCTTCGTCTCGGGCGACGAGGTGATTGTGCTGGTTAACGGCATGGGCGCGACGCCGTTGATCGAGCTGTACCTGATGAACGCCGAGCTGAGCAAGATTCTTGGCAGCCACGGCCTGACCGCCGCCCGAACCCTGGTGGGCAACTACATGACGTCGCTCGACATGTCGGGCGCTTCCTTCACCCTGCTGCGGGCCACCCCGCAGCGTCTCGCCTTGTGGGACGCGCCGGTGGTGACGCCCGGCCTGCGGTGGGGTGCCTGATGGCTGATGTTGTGACGGTCGACGGCGTCGCCCGCTGGATCCACGCCTTCCGGGAAGAGGTCGATTCGAAGGCCACTGTCCTGACCGAGTTGGACAGCGCTATCGGCGACGGCGACCATGGGGTCAACATGCGGCGCGGCATGGACGCGGCCGATGACGCGCTTCGGGCCGCGGTGGCGGGCGGCGAGGTTGCCGCGATCGGGCCGGCGTTCCAGAAGGTTGCCATGACCCTGGTGTCCACGGTGGGCGGGGCGTCCGGCCCCCTGTACGGCACCATGTTCCTCAGGATGGCGACGGGCTTGGGCAGTGCGGTGGACCTGGACGGGCAAGGCGTCACAGACGCGTTCGCACGGGGCCTGGAGGGCCTACGCGCCCGTGGCAAGGCGCTGGCCGGCGACAAGACGATGATCGACGCGCTGACCCCGGCGGTCGACGCGATGCGGTCGCAGGTGCTGGCCGGGGGCACGCTCGCGGCGGCGCTCGCGGCCGCAGGTGCAGCGGCGAACGATGGACGCGACGCGACCATACCCATGCTCGCCAGGAAGGGCCGGGCGTCGTATCTCGGGGAGCGGTCGATCGGGCATCAGGATCCGGGTGCCACGTCGATGGCCCTGCTAATCGAGACCGCAGCACGCACCCTGGGCGCATGATTGGCATCGTCGTTGTCAGCCACTCCCGGCCGTTGGCCGCCGAGGCGGTGGCGTTGGCGTCGGCGATGCCGGGGGCCGCGGACGTCACGATGGCGGTCGCAGCGGGTGCACCGGACGGCGGTCTAGGGACCGACCCACTGGCGGTGGTGGACGCCATTGTCCGCGCCGATTCCCCCGACGGCGTGGTGGTGCTTGTCGATCTCGGTTCGGCTCTGCTCGCAAGCGACATGGCACTGGAACTGCTCAGCCCCGCGATGGCCGAGCGGGTTGTGGTCACCCCCGCACCGCTGGTGGAGGGCCTGGTGGCCGCAGCTGTCACCGCCGGAGGCGGAGGGAGCCGCAGCGACGTTCTCCGCGAGGCCACGAACGCCTTGGCGGGCAAGAAGGCCCACCTCGCGTCCGATGACGTTCCCCCGCCTGGCGCCCAAGCCGGCGGAGCCGCGGCGGCGAGCGTGGGTGGCACCGTGAGGCCGGGCGGCGGACCCGGCGTGGCCGCCGTTAGCGCCATCGTGCCGGTGGTGGGCGATCACGGGATCCATGCGCGCCCGGCCGCGGTGTTCGTGGCGGAGGTTCGCGCGTGGAACGCCGATGTTCGGGTGCGCAACGTCACGACCGGGTCGGACTGGGTGCCCGGCGGGTCGCTGGCCGGTGTGACCACCCTTGGTGCCGTCAAGGGCCACCAACTTGAGCTTGAGGCCAGCGGCCCGGATGCCCGCCAAGCCCTCTACGCCCTCGTCGCGCAGGCTGAAGCTGGATTCGGCGAGGGCGCCGGAAGCGTCGCCGCTGTGGTTCTCGCCGAACCGGCGCCGCCCGCCGGCGGCGTCCCGCGGGCCGCCTCGCCTGGCTACGCGGTGGGACCGGCCCGGCACTTGCGGTCCGCACCCGTCGAGATCCCGGCCCGGGAGGCCGGCACCCCAGCCGAGCACATGGCCCGCCTGACCGCGGCTATCGACGCCGTGGCCGGCGATCTCGCCGACCTGCGCGCAGCGGCGCTGCGCACTCCGGGAGGTGTGGATACGGCGATCTTTGACGCCCACATCCTCTTGCTCCGGGATCCTGCACTCTTGGCCCAGGTCACCTCGCAGGTGGAAGCCGGTCGCAGCGGCGCGGCGGCATGGAACGCAGTCCTCGGCTCACTCCGCGCCCAGTTCGAGGCGATGGACGACGCCTACCTGCGTGCGCGAGCCGTCGACGTGTGGGGCCTTGCCGAGAGGGTGCTGCGGAACCTCCTGGGTGTCGGCCCAGCCACGGTGACTGGCAAGGGGATCCTCGTGGCCGAGGACCTCGACCCCGGCGAGGCCGCGAGTGTGAACTCAAAGGTGGTGACCGGCATCGTCCTCGCGGCTGGATCGCCAACGTCCCATGCCGCCATCGTGGCGCGCTCCCTGGGAATCCCCATGGTGACCGGCGCGGGCAGCCAGGTCCTTGACCTGCCCGAGGGGACGGTGCTCGCGATCGATGGCGTGGCCGGTACCCTCACGGTCAATCCTTCCGCCGCCATCGTCACCGATCTCAAGACCAAGGCGAAGGCACGCCGCAGCGCCTTGAAGGCTGCCGCCAAGGCCGCCCGTGAGCCGGCGCACCTGGCCGATGACGGCCCTGTCGTTCCCGTGTGCGCGAACGTGGGATCGGTGGACGATGCTATCCGCGCCGTGAGTGCTGGCGCCGACGGATGCGGGCTGGTTCGCACCGAGTTCCTGTTCCAAGACTTGCGCCAACCTCCTACGCGCGAGGCTCAGGTGGAGGTCTACCGCGCAATCGCCGCGGCCATGGACGGACGTCGCACGGTGTTCCGCACGCTGGATGCGGGCGGCGACAAGCCCATCGCCTACCTGCCGATTCCACCGGAGGACAATCCGTTTCTCGGCGTGCGCGGGCTTCGCCTATGCCTGCGATACCCCGAGGTCTTCACCGATCAGCTCATGGCGCTGATCGAGGTGGCGAGGGACTTCCCGGTCTCCATCATGTTCCCGATGGTGGCCGATGTCCGTGAGTTGCGTGAGGCTCGCATTCTCACGGCGCGAGCCGCCTTCCGACAGGGCGGGTCGGTGCCCGATCACCTCAAGGTGGGGATCATGGTCGAGGTGCCGTGCGTGGCCATGAAGGCGGCCGCCTTCGCGCCGACCGTTGATTTCTTCTCTGTCGGCACGAACGATCTCACGCAGTACGCCTTAGCTGCCGATCGCGGGAACCCGGCGGTTGCTGGGTTGGGCGATGGCCTCGATCCGGGTGTGCTGGCGCTGATCAAGGCGCTCACACGATCGGCGCGGGGCCGGGCATCAGTGTCCGTGTGCGGCGAGTTGGCATCGGACCCCGCGGCGGCCCCAGTCTTGGTGGGCCTGGGCGTGAGGTCTGTCTCTGTCGCGCCGCCGGCGATTGGTGAGGTCAAGGAAGCGATTCGCGGATGGTCTCGTGCCGAGGCCCGAGCCCTCGCGCGCCGGGCCCTCACGTGCCCCGACGCCGCCGCGGTCCGCGCCCTGCTCGCGGCACCCAGACCGGTCACTGGGCTCTGAGGTGGCGGCAGCGTCCGTGGTTGTCGGCTCTCAGATCCGGCGGACCCACCGCGTGTCGGGACCATCCAGCGCCGCGGGTGGCCTTCGCCATCCTGCGGCGGCGCAGCGGCTCGCAAAGTCCGCTACCGTGGCCAGGTGGGCGGCATGGGGACCGTCCCACGGGCCATGAGTTGTCTCCTGACGTGAGGTGAACCGATGAGTGTTGTTGTTGTCGCGACGTTCTACCCGAAGCCCGGCCACCATGACGCCGTCCATGCGGTGATCGCTGCCGCACAGACCGACGTCTACGCCGAACCAGGATGTCAGCTCTACGCGCTGCACGAGGCGTCGGACCGGTTTGTGCTGGTCGAAAAGTGGGAGTCCCCCGAGGCGTTGGTTGCCCACGGCGAAGCCGACGCCTTGAACCGACTGGTGGCAGATGTTGCCCCGCTGGTGGATCCGGCCGTGGATCTTGTTGAGTTGACCCCCGTGGCCGGCGACCATCCGGCATCAACCATCTGAAAGCTGCTCGGCGGCCCATAGGCCCCGTGGCAACCGCCGAGCCTGCCAGCCGTGGGCCGGGGGTTCCATTGGCCCGGCCCACGGCGCCCCCTCGGGCCCGTCCGGCGTGGCATGCCCGCCGGCCGGGACGTCATCGTCCGCGAACGAGAAGTGCGAAGGAATCTGACCATCCATGACCGACCCGGCCGCTGCGCGCCCACTCACCCACTCGGAGATCTTGCAGGTCCTGTCCGGATTGCTGATCTCGATGTTCGTGTCCAACGTCTCGGGCACGGTGGTAGGCAACGCGTTGCCGGTGATTACGGCCAAACTGTCATCGACTCAGGGTGAGTACACGTGGGTGGTGACGTCCACCCTGCTCGCCTTGACGGCCTCGACACCCATCTGGGGCAAGCTCGCTGACCTGTTCGACAAGAAGAAGCTGTTGCTGATCGGCATCGGGGTGTTCATGGTCGGTTCGGCTGCCGCCGGCGCGGCGGCCACGACCGCCCAGCTCATCGCCTTCCGCGCGATCCAGGGGGCCGGCGTTGGGGCGATGATGGCGCTCACCCAGGCGATCCTCGGGTCCGTCATCCCGCCACTGCAGCGTGGGCGCTACATGGCCTACACGGGGGCGACGATCGCCGTGGCGACCGTGGTGGGTCCGCTGGTGGGCGGTTTCATTGTCGATCAGCCGTGGCTTGGGTGGCGGTGGTGCTTCTGGTCGGCGGTGCCGTTGGCTGGGCTGGCTATGGCCGTCTTGGCGTGGAAGCTCCGGGTTCCGAGGTATCGCACAGGCGCCGTGACCATCGACTGGCTTGGTGCCGCCCTGGTGACGGCTGCGGTCAGCGATCTGCTCGTCTGGATTTCGTTCGTCGATCGGAACTTTGCCTACGTCTCGTGGGAATCGGCCGCAATGGTGGGGTCCACGGTGCTGCTGATCGGACTGTTCGTGCTGGTGGAGTCCAAGGCGACCGATCCGATCATCCCGCTCATCCTGTTGCGGGAGCGCAACACCGTGCTGGCGATCGCGGCCTCCATCGCCGTGGGAATCGGGATGTATGGGGCTTCGGTCTTCCTCGGGCAGTACTACCAGGTGGCTCGTGGCTACAGCCCCACGGCGGCCGGTCTGATGATGGTGCCCATGATGTTCGGCGTGATGCTGGCGTCGATCTTCGTCGGCCGTTGGGTTTCACGCGTGGGCCTGTGGAAGCCGTTTGTGCTGGTCGGCGCCGTCATCCTGGCCGTGGGATTCGGGGCGATGGCGTCTCTTACCCTCACCACGCCACTGTGGCTGATCGCGGTGTACGGGGCGGTGGGGGGCATCGGGATGGGCATGACGATGCAGAATCTGGTGCTCGCGGTGCAAAACAGCGTGCCAGTTCAAGATGTGGGAGCGGCCTCGGCGACGGTGACCTTCTTCCGCTCGCTGGGGGGAACCGTCGGGATCCAAGTGCTGGGCTCGGTCTTCGCCGCGAGCGTCGGCCGGGCGGCATCGGCGCGGTTGGCGGCATTAGGCATCCATGGCGACGCTGCTGCCGCCGGTGGCCGTTCCCAGACGATGGATCTGTCCGCGTTGCCCGGTCCCGTGGCGAACGCCGTGCGGGGAGCCTACGGCGATTCGATCGGCGGGGTGTTCCTCGTGACAGGCGTGGTTGCGCTGGTCTCGGTGGCTGCGGTCGCCCTGATGCGATCCACGCGCCTGCGCGACAGCATGACAATGCTTCCCGATGAGCCCGCGGGACCGGCCGGCCGGCCCTCGGGATCGGGTGGGACCACCTGAGAGATGCCCCCACGCGCCATGCGAGGGTTGGACGATGGCGATGGGCGGGCCGGGCGGCGGCATGTACCGATCGTTTCGACTGGACCCTTCGGTATCGAGACACACCGTGGCTCCTGGGACGCTGCGGCGACTGTGGGGCTTCGTGCGTCACGACAGGATTCGCCTGACGGTGTTCATCGCGTTGATCGCGGTGGACGCGGGAATCTCAGCGGGCATGCCACTGGTCTACCGGGCCGTGATCGACCAGGGGATCGCCGCGGGCAACACGCGCATGGTGGTAGGACTCGCGGGTGTCCTGGCGGGAGCGGCGGTGATCACCGCGTTGGGGTCGGCGGCCGAACGTCTCATCTCCGCGCGGATCGGCGAGGGCTTGGTCTTCGATCTGCGCCGGAAGGTGTTCGACCATGTGCAGGCCATGCCGCTGGCGTTCTTCGCCCGCACGCAGACTGGCGCCTTGGTGCAGCGATTGGGCGGGGACGTTGTGGGAGCGCAGCGCGCGGTCACATCCACCCTGTCCACCGTGGTGTCCAACACGCTGACAGTCGTGTTCGTCATCGTCGCCATGGTGTCGATGTCGTGGCAGATCACGGCGCTAGCCTTGGTGCTGCTCCCGGTGTTCGTGCTCCCGGTCAGGTGGGTGGGACGCAAGATCGCCGCCATCACCGCCGAGTCGATGACGCTGTCCGCGAACCTCGCCCAGACGATGACGGAGCGGTTCAACGTCGCCGGCGCCGGTCTGGTCAAGAACTACTCGTCGCCGGCGATCGAATCGGCTCGCTTCTCGGCTACGGCCGCCAGGGTGCGCGACATCGGCGTCACGCAGGCGATGTACGGCTCAGCGTTTCGCATCGCGATGACGCTCGTCGCGTCGATCGCCGTAGCGATCGTGTATGGCCTCGGCGGTGTGCTCGCGGTGCGCGGGACACTCACCGTTGGCGTTGTTGTCGCGTTGACCAGCTACTTGACTCGCCTCTACGGGCCGATCACGGCCCTGTCGAATGTTCAGGTCGACATCATGACCGCGTTGGTCAGCGTCGAACGAATCTGGGAGGTACTCGACCTACAGCCTTCGGTCAGGGACACTCCCGGCGCGCGGGAGCTGGTGTTTGCCTCCGGCGACCGTGAGCCGGGGATCTCCCTGCGAGGCGTGTGGTTCAGGTATCCGGCGGCGGCCGAGGTCTCACTCGCCTCCCTCGAATCGGTCTCCCGCCTCTCGGCGACCCGTCCCGGATGGACTTTGCGCGATGTCTCGTTCGAGGTGCCCGTCGGCGTGATGGTCGCGCTTGTCGGACCCTCCGGAGCGGGGAAGACGACGGCATCCTTGCTGGTCAGCCGCATGTACGATCCGACTGTCGGTACCGTTCGCGTCTGCGGCCAGGACGTCCGCAGCGTCACTGGGGCCTCGCTGCACCGGGCTGTGGGCGTGGTCGCGCAAGACGCCCATCTATTCCACGACACCATCCGGGCTAACCTCGCCCTGGGGCGTCCGGACGCCACTGACGCCGACCTGTGGGAGGCTTTGGACCGCGCTCAAGCCACTGGGTTCGTGGAGCGGATGCCAGACGGGTTGGCCACGGTGGTGGGGGATCGTGGGTACCGCATGTCAGGCGGGGAGCGTCAACGGATCGCCATCGCCCGCCTGCTGCTCAAGGCGCCACCCATCGTGGTCCTCGACGAGGCGACCGCGCACCTCGACTCCGAGTCCGAGGCAGCGGTGCACCGGGCATTGGACGAGGCGTTGCGCGGGCGCACCTCACTGGTCATCGCCCACCGGCTCTCCACCGTCCGGGCGGCCCACGCGATTGGGGTGCTGGATGCGGGCAGGATCGCCGAACAGGGAAGCCATAGCGAACTGCTCGCGGCGAACGGGCTGTACGCGGCGCTGTATCGCACTCAGTTCGAGACCGAGCACGAGGCCATGGACGAGGAGGCGGGGCCTCGGGCGCCGTAGGTCCCGCGTGTCAGGACGAGGCCGAGGGGCTCGGGCTCGCACTCCTTGGCGGTAGTGGCCTGCGGGTCTCGGGTGGCGGCTTGGGAAGAACCGGCTCAGGGACCGCGATGGCGCCGGTGGTCACGGTCACTGGTTCGTAGCCCGTAGCCGTGGCCGTGGCCCGCGCCGAGACCGACTTGCCGGCGTTGCTCCACGCGATGGGGTAGGTATCCCCGGTCGCGTCAGGGATCACCTCGCCATCGCTCAACCATTCCCACGTGACGGCGAAGTCGGGGTAGGCGGCCTCCGGGACCAGCAGGGCCCGCAGGACAGTCCCCGCTTTCGCGGTCGTGGCCTGGACCACGCCGGTGTCCGTTACCGCGCCCAGTTCGGGCGCCGCCAACGCCATCGTCATGCCATCCACCTCAGGATGGTTGGTCACCCGGACAGTGGACGCCTTGTCCTTGGCGTAGCCGCGGACAGCCACCGACACGCGGCATCCAGCGAACTGTGGCCCCAGCGTGAGTTGAGGATTGGAGGTCACCTTGAGCGTCTCGTGGTCGCAGGTCCACCGGTACTGCATCTTGACCCGCTTGCCCCACGAGGGTCCCACCACCTTGACCGTGCCACCCACCTGCGTCTTGCCAGCGAGTCTCACCGAGCGCGGTTTCACCGCCTCCGGCTTGGCCGAGATCTTCCGTGTGCACGAGATCCTCACCTCGGTTCGATAGCCTGGCTTCGATGCCGTGATCGCCACCGCGATGTTGGCACCGCCGTCCTCCTCGGTCAGGACGTAGCTCTTGGATGTTGCCCCGGAGATGGGTTCGCCATCCCGCAGCCATTGGTATGTCACGCGAACCCCACCGAGCAGTTCCTCGATCGGTCCCAACACCGTGGTCACTTTGCTCCCCACGGACAGCTTGCCCTCGTAGCACGGATCGAACGTCCTCAGTTGCGGTAGCGCGGATTCCTGCTCCGTTCCGTCGGACTGGTATGTCGCGGAATCGGGTGCGCTGGCCTGCGCCGGATCGTGTCCCTCATCAGTGTGATCGTCGGCGGCCGATGACGATTGACCAGGCGTCGCCGCGACGTGCCTGGATACCGCCGCTGCCCGCGACGCCGCGACCCTCACGGTCGCCGAGGACGGAGTGAGCGCCGGTCCGCCCTGGACGGGCGCTGGCGCCGCAGCTGCTTGACCGGCGGGAGCGGCGCCGGCCAGGGCGCCCGGCATCGCCAGTGCCAGACCGGCGGCGGTGGATGCCGCGGTCCGTCCGATGCGTGTCAGGAGGGGCCGCCATCGTGCATCGCTGCGCGTGCGGTCATCCGTGGTGACGGTGAAGGACTTCATGGTGAATCTCCCTGGACGTGGAGGACCGCACCAGTCAACACCCTGGCCCGGCCGTCTTCACGGCCCCAACGTCCCGCATGGCGGGAACCGGTTCGCGCCGGGGTGTGTGTCCGGCATGGTGTGGCGCGTGGTTCATGGCGCCCGGCGCAGTAATTCTGCTGATGCGACGCCGTGGCATCGGCGCCCGGGAGTAGCATGCCTCACGCGCGCGGCCTTTCACTCCCGCATTACCCCTGATCCGATTGAGGTCGCGCATCATCACCAAGAAAGGTGCTGTCATGTCTACTCTCTTACGGGTGTTCCCCCTTCGGGGCGCTGGACCCCGCAGGGCACTTATCGGTGCCCTTGCTGCCGGGTCTGTTGCCCTGATCTCAGGCGCGGTTCCGCTGGTGGCGGCCTCGGGTACGGCGGATCTTTCCCCGTCCGTGGGCACCGTTGCCGGCATGCCCCTCGACTATTGCGACGACAACGTCCTTCCGCATCCCACCGGCACTCCGCCGACGGACCCGACTCCTGCCTCCACGCCGGCGGGTGATTCCTCCTGGTCTGACCCCGTCCCCCTCGGGTTTGACGCTGTCTTCTATCTCGGCTTGGACGACCAGCCCGTGACTTCCAACTCCTTCAGGGTCTCCGAAGACGGCGCGGTGATGCTGGTCACGGCGACTGGGGGTCAGTACGGGATGCGAGACTTCAATTCTCTCTTTAGCGCGTTCCTCGGGTTGCTAGAGGGGCATTACGCCAACGATTACGGCTGGGGATACTCGATCTTCGCGCCATTCGCGGCCGATGTCGATTACACCCAGGCCGGCGAGGTGAGCTGGGGGACCTCCGGGGACGGCGCGGCCGCGTGCGTCCAATGGGCGGATGTCGAAGCGGCCGATGAGGATGTCGCGGGAACCAACACCTTCCAGCTTCTGCTGATCTCGCGAAGCGGCGACGCTGGCCGTGAGACGGGCGATTTTGACATCGTCTTCAACTACGACCGCATCGGTTGGGACAGATCGTTCTACGCCTGGGATACCTGGAAGGAGGACGGTTCGGTGATTCCGGCGCACGATGTCGGAGGGGCAGCTTGGTATTCCAGCGGAATACAGGAGCCCGGATCGTACGAGGTGCTCGACGGTTCCGACGAACTCGGGGCCCTGGTCGATGGAGGCCCCAAGGCGCTGATCACCAGGAGCGTGGGTTCTCCCCAGCCCGGCCGGTTCATCTTTGAGATCCGTAATGCCGACTATTCGCTGGACTTCGGAACCTTGGATGGCCACATCACGGACGGCGCCACCGGTGAGGCGATTCCGAACGCCTGGGTGACGGCACAGACCGACCTTCGGGGTCGCTCGGTGTCCTCCGATGCCAATGGGTACTACTCCTTCCCGCTGATCCGGGCCGGCGAGTACACGGTGATGGCCAATGGAATGGGATCGGCGACGGCGTCGGCGTCGGCCACCGTGACCGCGAACGCCACGACCACCCTGGACTTCGCCCTGCTTCCCCCGCCGCACTTGCCGAACGATGGGTCAATCACGGTCACCACCCCGTGGGGTCAGACCAGCACGGGGATTCCCACGGTCCATTACCAGCAACCGTTCACAGTTCGCATCGCGAACCAGTGCGTGGGGGCCACGACCGAATGGACCCTGAGCGGGATCGGCGTCGCCAAGACCGGATCGTTCACCGAGGATCCTCCCGGGACCTACACCGTGGTCATCAACCCCGTCTACCCGGGCCACGGTGAGGGCCTGTTCTCCTACGAGTTGCAGTGCCCGGGCGCGGCACCGGTGACCGGTGAGTTTACGCTCTACGTCGATCCCAGCGGCATCGTGGTGGATCAATATGGGCAGCCAGTGGCCGGCGCGACCGTGACTCTCCTGTACCGGCAGATTCTCGGGGACGCCTACGAGCCGGTGCCGAACGGATCGTTGATCATGAGTGCCGCCAATCGGGTGAATCCCGTGGTGACTGGTCACAATGGCCGGTTCCACTGGGATGTTCAAGAGGGCTGGTACAAGGTCAGGGCCGAGTTCCCGGGCGCGCAGAGCGTCGAGACCGAGGCCATGGAGGTGCCACCCGAGCGCACCGACCTGGTGCTCGCACTTGAGGTGCCGGGAGCGACGCCCCCGGCACCGATCACCGCGCCGGCCGTGTCAGGCGCGATCACGACCGGCACGCAGGTGTCGATCGACACGGGCGTGTGGCCGGATGGAATCGTTGTCGATTCGGTGACATGGAAGGCCGATGATGTCGTGATCGGTTCTGGCGCGTCGCTCACCCTTCCGGCGGCGAACGCCGGGCAGGACCTCACCGTCGTGATCGGCGCGCACGCCGTGGTCGAGGGGCTCGCCGACGGAATACGGCCCGACCCGCCGGCCGGGTTGACGCAGTTCGAGTACCCGTTCGAGCACACCCTGACCCTTGGGGAGATCGCCGCGCCTCAGGTGCCCCCGACGGGCGGTCCGACCGACGACCCGACGGGCGGTCCGACCGACGACCCGACCGACGACCCGACGGACGACCCGACGGACGACCCGACGGATGACCCGACGGACGACCCGACGGATGACCCAACGGATGGCCCAACGGATGGCCCAACGGATGGCCCAACCGGCGATCCGACGGGCAATCCGTCCCCCGGTCCCTCGAACACCCGCACCGGCGTGCCCATCAGCGCGCCTGTGTCGGTGAGTCCGTTCGCCGCCGTCGCCGCCGGCCAGATCCTCGTCGCGGGCGTGGCACGGGTGGGCCAGACCGTGGCGGCAGGTGGCATCTCGTGGCCCGCCGGGACAGTACTGACCTACCAGTGGTTCGCGAACGGCCAGCCCATCACCGGCGCCCAGGGTCCGACCTTGGTGGTCACCTCGGCCCACAAGGGCAAGACCCTCCAGGTCCAGGTCACCGGGGCCCTTGGCAGCGAGACGTTCTCCAAGGTCTCGGAGTTCTCCGCGAAGGTGGCGGTCGGCAAGCTCGTCAAGAAGCCCAAGCCGAAGATCTCTGGCAAGGCCAAGGTCGGCAAGAAGCTCAAGGTCAAGGCCGGTACCTGGGACAAGGGAGTAGCCAAGACCTACCGGTGGTACGTGGGCGGCAAGAAGATCAAGAACGCGACCTCCGCTTCGCTGACAGTCCGCGCGTCGTGGATCGGCAAGACCATTCGCGTCAAGGTGACCGGGAAGAAGGCCGGCTACACCTCCGTGGTCAAGACATCTGCGAAGACCACGAAGGTCTC
>JAISBQ010000329.1 GCA_031266115.1 Bifidobacteriaceae bacterium | reverse complement strand
CGTGATTACTCCGGCGCTGCCTGCGGCGACCCGCGGGCCGGTCCATGTCGTGGGGACCGGGCTGCTCGGAACGTCGATCGGCGTGGCTCTGCGAAGACTCGGCGTCGAGGTCACACTGGCCGATATCTCGCCGTTGACGGCGGCCGTGGCAGCCGAGGTCGGTGCTGGCCGGCTCCGGCGCGACGGGGATCTCTCCCCGCGTCTTGTGGTGGTTGGCGTGCCCCCGGAGGTAACCGGGGACGTGGTGACCGCGCAGTTGACGGCCCACCCCGAGGCCGTCGTGACCGATCTCGCGTCCGTCAAGGCCTCCGTCCTTGCCGACGTGCGGGCCGCGGGTGGCGACTTGACCAGGTATGTCGGATCGCATCCGATGGCCGGGCGAGAGCGGAGCGGCCCGGCCGCAGCGATGGCCGACCTGTTTGTGGGCCGCCCGTGGGTGATCGCCGAAGCCGGATCTGCGGCGCGCAGCGCCCTGAGCGTGGTGCGCGACCTCGCGGTGGACGTGGGAGCGAACGTGGTCATGATGGATGCCGCCCGGCACGATGCGGCCGTAGCCGTCATCTCGCACGTCCCGCAGGTCATGGCGTCACTCGTGGCCGCACGGCTCGTTGACGCCCCCGCTGGAGCTGTGGGTCTCGCGGGCCAAGGCCTCAGGGATGTCACCCGGATCGCCCGTAGCGACCCGATGCTGTGGGCGACCATCCTGGCGGGCAACTCTCGCGAGGTCGCCGGTGTGCTTCGGGCGGTACGTGACGATCTCGACGGGACCCTGGCGGCGCTCGATGCGGCAGCGGCGGGGAATGCCGGCAGGGGCGTAGCCGGTCTCCACAATGTCATAGAACGCGGCAACGCCGGAGTGTCGACCATCCCGGGCAAGCATGGCGGCGCACGGGCCGATTGGGACGTGGTCACCGTCTTGGTCCCCGATGTCCCGGGCGAACTGGGTCGCCTGTTCACCGAAGTGGGCCGCGCGGGCATCAACCTGGAGGATGTCGAGATCGAACACGCCGGCGGCAAGCCGATGGGCCTGACCGCGATCTGCGTGATGCGAGGATCGGGACCGACGCTCGCCGGCGCGCTGACCGCCGCCGGGTGGCGGATACTTGCGTGAGGACGGGGTGATAATGGCAGGAATCGCGATCGCCATCGACGGACCATCGGGGTCGGGGAAATCGAGTGTCGCCCGAGAGGTGGCCCAGCACCTTGCGCTGGCCTATCTCGATACCGGCGCGATGTACCGCGCGGCCACCGTCTGGGCGTTGCGCAGCGGCGTGAGCCTCGGCGATACCGGCCGGGTGGCGCACCTGGTCCGCACCATGCCGTTGCGGATTTGTCTGGATCCGGCCGCACCGGGCTGGTGGCTAGCCGGCGATGACATCGCACAGGTTATCCGGGATCCCGCCGTGTCTGCGGCCGTCTCCCAGCTGGCGACCAACCTCGACGCCCGGCCACTGCTCATTGAGGCACAACGCGGCATCGTCGCCACCGAACGGGTGGGCGGATGGTCACGTGGACGGGGGGTCGTAGCCGAGGGCCGGGACATCACCACCGTGGTGGCGCCGGACGCCGAGGTCCGCATCCTTGTGGTCGCGAGCGAGGCCGCTCGCCTGGCTCGCCGCGCCGTGCAGCTACACGGACGGACCGACCCTCACGCCGTCGCCGCCACCCGTGCGAGCGTGGTGGATCGCGACGCGGCGGATTCCACCGTCGCGGAGTTCATGACCGCCGCCGATGGCGTCACCGTCCTGGACAACACCGATCTGACTCTGGACCAGACCGTCCGCGCGGTCCTCGACCTCGTCGAGGAAAGGGCACGATGAGCGGCGACCCGCCCACTCCACCCGGCGCAATAGCGCGCGCTCCCTCCGCATGGGGCCCCGGATGGGGGCGCTGGCTCGGGTGGGCGATCGCCCGCGGATGGCTGTCGATGAGGGTCGACGGCCGCGAACACATGCCGCGGCATGGGCCAGCCATCGTGGCTGCCAACCACTCCGGGCTATTGGACGGTCCCGCGGTCCACGCCGTCGCGGGCCGCGGCGTGCACTTCCTTATCAAGGAGGAGCTGTCGAGAGGGATCGGAGGGAGGATCTTCCTCGCTGCCGGCCAGATTCCCGTCGCACGAGCCTCAGGCCGCGGTGCCCTGGAGGCGGCGCTGGAGGTGTTGCGCGCTGGACGCGTGGTCGGGATATTTCCCGAGGGCACACGCGGGGCCGGCCGAGCCTCGACCATCCGCGCTGGCGTGGGATGGCTCGCGGTGCACTCCGGGGCGCCGGTGATCCCGGTGGCGTGCCTGGGTACTCGCCGCGACGGCGAGTCGCCCAACCACGTCCCCACGTTTCGCCGGCGCGTGGCCGTGAGTTTTGGCTCGCCGCTTGATATCTCACCGGCTCTGGCGCTCGGCGTGACCCGCGAGGCGGTTGGCGTCGCCATAGACGTCATCGGGCGGGGTTTGGCGGCCCATGTCGCCGAGACCGAGGCCCGCACCGGCATCGCCCTGCCCACACGCTGAGCCACCCGAAGCCCGACCACCGCGGGGGGCCTTGCGTTCGGCAGGGTCGCGGTAAGGAACAATGTGCCGGTGACCCACACGATATCTGACCCGACCGACACGGGAGAACAGCCCGGCTGGGACACCGCGCTTCGCGCGGGTCTCGACGCTTATGACCTTGACCCCGCCGACCGGGCCCTCCTCGACGGCGACCACGCCAGCCACGGCGGTCCGGCACCGACGTTGACGCGCGGATCGGTGGCCGTGGTGGGCCGCCCGAACGTCGGCAAGTCCACCCTGGTCAATCGGATCGTGGGACGACGCGAAGCGGTGGTGCTCGACACTCCCGGAGTGACCCGCGACCGCGTCTCCTACCCCGCCCAGTGGGCCGGCAACGACTTCATGGTCGTGGACACCGGCGGGTGGGACGTGGATCAAGCCGGAATGGCCGCGCGGGTCGCCGAACAAGCCGAAATCGCGATCGACCTTGCGGACGCTGTCATCCTCGTGGTCGACGCCGTGGTCGGTATCACCGACACCGATGAGCAGGTGGTCCGGCTTCTACGCCGCTCCGGCACACCGGTCGTGCTTGCCGCGAACAAGGTGGACGGGCCATCCGGGGAATCCGACGCCCATGCGCTGTGGTCCCTCGGCATCGGCGAGCCGATGGCCATTTCGGCTCTCCACGGCCGCGGGATAGGTGATCTCCTCGATGCGGTGATGGCACTGCTGCCGGCCCCCACGCCGTCATCGGCGGCGGACGATGGCGTCCGGCGGGTCGCGCTGGTGGGCCGCCCCAACGTGGGAAAGTCTTCCCTACTCAACATGGTGGCGAGGTCCCAGCGCGCGGTTGTCGACGCGACGGCGGGCACCACGCGCGACCCGGTGGACGAGGACATCACGGTGGACGGCCGGGTGTGGCGGTTCGTGGACACCGCGGGCATCCGGCGCCGAATCCACCAGACGACCGGCGCGGACTACTACGCCTCGCTGCGCACGGCCGCGGCGATCGAGCGCTCCGAGGTAGCCGTGGTTCTCATTGACGCCGCCCATGCCCTATCTGAACAGGACGTTCGTGTGATCCAGATGGCTGTCGACGCGGGGAAGGCCACCGTGCTCGCCCTCAACAAGTGGGATCTCATGGACCCCGAGCGACGGTTCTACCTGGAACGCGAACTCGACGAAGAACTCGTTCAACTCCGGTGGATCCCGCGGGTCAACATCTCGGCGCTGACTGGCCGTCGGGTGGACCGCCTCACCGGCGCCCTCGACACCGCGTTGCGCAATTGGGATCGACGCATCCCCACGGGTCACCTCAACGCGTTTCTCGGTGACCTGGTGGCGGCCCACCCCCATCCCGTCCGTGGTGGCAAGCAGCCGCGCATTGTGTTCGCGACCCAAGCGTCCACGCGTCCGCCTCACCTGGTGCTGTTCACATCGGGATTCCTCGACCCGGCCTATCGCCGCTTCATCGAGAGGCGCCTGAGGGAAGACTTCGACTTCGAAGGCACCCCCATCCACATCTCTGTGCGGGTACGCGAACGCCGCCGCCGTTAGGACGCCCGCCTCGCCCGTGGCGCGATCACTCCTCCATCAGCCAGAGCGTCGTCGCGGCGGGCACCAGATCGTGGTTCGCCAGCGGCCCACTCGCCATGAGCAGGCGGCCAGGCGGGCGCACCGCCGGGCGCCCGGCGAAGTTGGTGACGCACATCCAACCACCCGGCCTCCGCAGCGCCAGAACGTCATCGTCCCCGGTGTCCATCCACTCCAACACCTCGCCGTGTCCCAGGCGCCGGCGCAGGGCGAGAGCCTGACGATATGTGTTCAGCGTGGAGGTGGGTGTCGCGTCCTCGGCTTCCACCGAGAACTCCCCGAACCACGGGGGTTGCGGCAGATGGCTCAGGCTCGCGCCAAAACCGAAGGACGGCCCGGTCCGCGTCCACGGCAGGGGCACACGGGCGCCGTCGCGTCCCATCTCGCGGCCCTCAGACCGGAAGAACGCGGGGTCCTGGCGGGCCGAAGGGGGGATCTCGGCCACCTCGGGCAGACCCAATTCCTCACCCTGATAGAGGTAGGCCGATCCGGGTAGCGCCAGCATGAACAGCGTGGCAGCTCGTGCCCGTGCCAGCCCAAGGGCGACGTCTTGCGCCGGTTCGCATCCACCCGACGCGATCCAGGCCTGAGCCATCGCCTGCGCGTCATCGGCATCGGCGAACTGTGGCAGGCCGTAGCGCGTGGGATGGCGGACCACATCGTGGTTGGACAGCACCCACGTGGATGTCGAGCCGGACGTAGCGGCGATGTCCAGATTCGCGGCCACGATGGAGCGGAAGGCGCCCGCCTCGAAGGGTGCACGCAGGAGGTCAAAGTTGAACGCCTGGCCCAACCCCGCCGGAGTCGCGTACCGGGCACGACGCTGCGGCGAGGCGACCCAAACCTCGCCGACTGCGGCTCGCGGCGGATCATAGGAGTCGAAGATCTCGCGCCACTGCGCATAGATCGCGTGAACCTCGTCGCGATCCCACATCGGGTGGTCGGGCCCCGGCCCAATTCGGTCGATCTCGGCCTGGGACGGCAGCGGATCTGCATGGAGATCCTTCGCTAGCCCGTGGGCTACATCGATCCGGAAGCCATCGACCCCCCGGTCGGACCAGAACCGGAGTGTCCGAGCGAAATCCGCACGGACCTCGGGGTTCGCCCAGTTGAGGTCGGGCTGCTCTGCCGCGTAGTAGTGCAGATAGAACTGGCCGTCCGCCACCCGTTGCCAGGCGGAGCCTCCGAAGATCGACGTCCAATCGGACGGCGGTAGGTCCGTGCCCGGCAGGGGGTCGCGGAAGATGTAGCGATCCCGAGCCCGCGAGCCTCGCGGGCTGGCGAGAGCCTCGACAAACCAGGGATGGGCGGACCCCGTGTGGTTCGGCACGATGTCCACAATCAGCCGTAGACCCGCGCCGTGTAGGGCCGCCACCATCGCGTCGAACTGCGTCAACGTCCCCAGCCGCGGGTCGACATCGCGATAGTCGTCGACGTCATACCCGCCGTCCGCCAGGTGTGAGGGATAGAACGGGGACAGCCACACGGCATCGACACCAAGGCCGGCGAGATACCCCACATGGCTTGTGAGACCTGTCACATCCCCGATCCCATCACCGTTCCCATCAGCAAAGGAACGCGGATAGACCTGATACACCACGGCGCTGCGCCACCAGTCCAGTTTGCTCGTTTCACCCATGCGCTCCATTATCACCCGCCGCGTGACTTGGGGTATCGCCGAAAGTCACGGTTGGGACGTCAGTCCTAGGCCCGCAGGGCGATGGCGTTTCACCTGCGGCGTCGCGCGGCACGCCGGGACACTGGGGCCCGGTACAGGCCTGGGAGAAGGGTCTAGGCTAAGGCCTGGTCGTCGTACCGACCCGCGTGGGGCCAGCAGGTTCGCGTGTACGTGTACAACGAGTATTGGGGAGAAGTACATGATGAAAAGCCGAGTGTTTGTCATCCTTGGTGCATTCGGTCTTGTTGCCGCCCTGGCAGGGTGTTCGGGCACCGCGGGACCGTCTTCCGCGGACTCCGTTCCAGCCGATGAGACCACCGACGGATCGAGCATCGCCTCCGACGATGCGCAGGTGAGCGACACAGGAGACGCTGCGGCATCGACCTGCACCGAAGAGATCGGAACCCTGGAGATGTGGGTCGACGATTCGCGCGTTGCTGCCTTGGCCGGCGCCGTCGCGGCCTTCAAGGACGAGCAGTGCGTGACCGTCAACCTGGTCCGCAAGAACTTCGATGACCTTCGCGCCGACTTCCTCTCGCAGGTGGCGGCCGGTGAGGGTCCGGATATCACGATTGGCGCCAACGATTGGCTGGGTGAGTTCAAGGCCAACGGCGTCATCGCACCGATCGACATCTCTGCGGTGTCGAGCGAATTGACTCCCGCCGCGGTCCACGCCTACACCTCCGAGGGTCAGACCTACGGGGTGCCCTACGCGATGGAGAATATTGGCCTGGTTCGCAACAACGCCCTGGTGTCGGAGACGAACGCGACCACATTCGACGAACTCATCGCTGAAGCAAAGGCCGTCGGCACGGACTACACGATCCTCGTCCAGGTCGGAGACAAGGGCGACGCCTTCCACATGTATCCCATCCAGTCCTCGTTCGGTGCACCGATATTCGAGACCGATCCGGGCGGCGACTACACCTCGACGCTCGGGATGGCCGGGGACGGTGGCCATGCGTTCGCCGAGTACATCGCCAAGCTGGGCTCGCAAGGGGTCCTGAGCGTCGACATCAACGACTCGGTGGCCAAGGACCAGTTCAAGGCCGGCAAGGCGCCGTACATCATCACCGGGCCCTGGAACACCAGCGGCGATGAATCCTTCCTGGATGCCGGGATGGACATCACAGTACTTCCGATCCCTTCGGCCGGAGGACAATCGGCGGCGCCCTTCCTTGGGGTGCAGGGCTTCTATCTGTCGGCAAAGTCCGAGAACACGCTGTTGGCCCAGATGTTCCTCGTCGATTACTTGACGCGAGCCGATGTCCAACTGGATCTGTTCAAGGCCGGGGGACGCAGGCCGGCGAGTGAGGAAGCGCAAGCCGATCCGGTCATCGCGAATGACCCGATCATGGCGGGGTTCGCCGCCGCGGCCGCCGATGCCCAGGTGCAACCGGGCATCCCCGCGATGAACCAGGTGTGGGTGCCGCTCGGTCAAGAACAGGCGGACTTGATCTCAGGCAAGGCGTCCGATCCGGCCGGAACCTGGGACGAGATGATCACCAACATCGCGGACGCCATCGCCAAGAGTGCTCAGTAGCCCCGCACGGGGTTGCTGAGCTGCCCCTCGGGGTGCCACGTGGACAGGCCCGAAGGCTCGTCCCACGTGGCACCCCAGGGGCCACTCGTCCCACCGCTACCTGTCATTGACCGTAAGACCGGTGCAGTGTCGCACCACTGAGGGGGATTCATGAGCGCACCAACCACCGACTCGGCCAGCCGTAAGGCCCGACGGGATGCCGTCTACGCCCCGGCACGCAACTGGGGTCCGGGGTTCATCATCAAACTTGTCATCATGGCGCTGATCGATGCGATCGGCGTCTACGGAATCTACAGTGCCTGGACCGTCAGGTCGATGCCGATCGTCATCGTCATGATTGTCCTGGTGATCGTCGCGAACGTCGTCTACTTCGCGCGCCGGGCGATCCCGGCGAAGTACATCTTGCCCGGTCTGATCTTCCTGTTCATCTTCCAGGTGTTCGTCATGCTCTACACGGCGTATGTGGCGTTCACCAACTACGGACAGGGCCACATGATCGACAAGGACGACGCCATCGAGCAGATGGAGTCCTATAACTCCCAACTCGACCCGAGTGGCGCCACGTCGACTTTGACTCTTCTCGCCAAGGGCGATGACGTGTACTTCGCCGTGGTGATCGACGGCGTCGCCCAAGTCGGGACCACGGGCGAAGCGCTGCACCGGGTCGAGGGCGCCCAGGTGTCCGGCGACGCGGTGGCGTCCGCACCCGGCTACACGGTCATGACGACGGGAGACATCATCGCTCATCAGCGCGAAATCACGTCGATGCGGGTACCTGTCTCGCCGGATTCTGCCGATGGCACCCTCGGCACATCTAACGGAACTACCGCGTCCCTGTACCGCCCGACGTTGGTGTACGACGAGGCGACCGACACGCTGACTGACACTCAGACCGGGACCGTGTACACGGACGATGGCCGCGGGTCTTTCCGCAGCGCCGATGGCGGTAAACCCGCCAACGACGTGGGGTGGCGTACCGGGGTGGGGGTGGCGAACTTTGCCCGCCTGTTCACCGATTCGGCGGTGGCCCGGCCGTTCGCCGAGGTGCTCTTGTGGACCATCGCCTTCGCCTTCCTCTCCGTGGCGACCACGTTCCTCCTCGGCCTGGCGCTCGCCTTGGTCTTCAACTCCCCGCGCCTACGTGGGCAGAAGTTCTATCGGGTTCTGCTGATCTTGCCGTACGCGTTTCCCGGCTTCATGTCCGCGCTGCTGTGGCGTGCCATGCTCAACACACAGTTCGGGGTGGTCAACCAGACCCTGCTTGGGGGCGCGGACATCATGTGGCTCCAAGACCCATGGCTCGCAAAACTGTCGGTCATCTTCGTCAACCTGTGGCTCGGATACCCGTACATGTTCCTCGTGTGCACCGGGGCGCTCCAGGCGATCCCGTCAGACATGATGGAATCGGCGAGGGTGGACGGGGCAAGCCCATGGCGCCAATTCCGATCGATCACGCTGCCGCTGCTGTTCATCGCCGTAGCACCGTTGCTCATCTCCTCCTTCGCGTTCAACTTCAACAACTTCAACCTCATCTTCATGCTGACCGGCGGCGGACCCACCCACGGGACGGACATGACCAAGCCCGGCGGCACCGATATCCTGATTTCGATGGTGTACCGAGTAGCCGGGGTGGATAACGGCAACCCCGACTACGGCTTGGCTACGGCGCTATCGATCGTCATCTTCATCCTCGTCGGTGCGATCGCCGCCTTCTCGTTCCGTCAAACCCGCAAACTGGAGGAGATGGCCTGACATGAGCGCACCTTCCATGGCTGAGACCACACATACCCTCAACCGCCCACCTCGTTCCAAGTGGTGGCGGGAGATCGGCTGGCGGCACATCGTTGGGGTGGTCGCGGTGATCTACGCGGTCTTCCCGCTGGTGTTCGCCGCCAACATCGCCCTCACGCCGGGAGCCGGCATCTCGAACACCTCCGATTTGTTCGGGAATGTCGGGTGGGGGAACTTCACGTACCTGTTCACCGACTCCCAGTCGTTCTTCGTCCGCTGGATTGCCAATACCCTCGTGGTCGGGTGCACCACCGCCATCGGGACTGTCCTCATGGGTGCTGCGGCATCCTATGCGTTCAGCCGGTTCCGGTTCCGTGGGCGCCGGTTCACGCTCTCGGCGCTCCTGGTGATCCAGATGTTTCCGCAGATGCTCGCGTTCGTGGCGATCTTCCTCCTGCTCACTGCGCTCGGTGAAGTGATACCCGTCCTTGGTATGAACTCTCTGATCGCACTGATCTGCGTCTATCTAGGCGGCGCGCTCGGCGCCAACACGTACCTCATGTACGGGTTCTTCAACACGGTCCCCCAGGAAATCGACGAGGCTGCGAAGATCGACGGCGCCACCCACGCGCAGATTTTCTGGACTATCATCCTGCGTCTTGTGGCGCCGGTGCTCGCCGTCGCCGGCCTGTTGAGCTTCATCTCGAGTTTCTCGGAGTACATCATCGCCAAGCTCGTGCTGACCGAGGCCCCGAACTACACGCTCGCCGTAGCGTTGTATTCGTTCGTCGCGGATCCGATGAACCCCCACTGGGGATGGTTCGCCGCCGGTGCCCTCATCGCGGCGATTCCCGTATTGGTGCTGTTCCTCTTCCTCCAGCGCTACATCGTTTCCGGTCTGACGAGCGGGGCCGTCAAGGGCTGATCGCGAGACACGCTAGGACCCGCGGTGGCTCGCCGTCCTTTCGGGCGATGGCGAGCCACTCGCCTCAGTGCTCTGGCTTCGCGCCGAAGACGATCTCGTCCCAGCTGGGGACGGAGCTGCGCCGCGACCGG
>JAISBQ010000302.1 GCA_031266115.1 Bifidobacteriaceae bacterium | reverse complement strand
GCCGCAATCCGAGCCTGGCCAGCAGCAACACGATCGCCTTGTCCCGGCGTCCCTTCACGGTCGAGGACTCGCAGCAGCCGACGAGTCGTTCGACCGTCCCTTCGGGCAGCGCCCTGGCGATCTGGGCGCCGCGCCACGACGCGGCCCTCGGCACAGCGCCACGCAGGTCAGTCCCGGTCCAGCCACGCGCGAACGCGCATTGAAGGAACACCCGCAGCGAAACAACCATCACCTTCGCAGTCCCCACGGCCCGGCACCCCGCAGCGGTCTCAGCCGCGAAACGCCCCACCATGGCGGCGTCCGCGCCATCCAACGACCCGCCACCCTGATCCACCCACCCCAGCCAACGCCGCGCCCAAAGCAGATGGTTGGCGACAGTCACCTGGACCAGGCCGCGCTCCTGGCCAAGCCAGGACTCGTAATCCGCCAGCATCGCCGCCGACCTCAACAACACACTCATCGCGATCATTCTCCGATCAGTCCGGGCCGCCGCCACCCGGCGGCCAACACGACCAGAGAACTACCCCAACCCCGAAAACCCCCAGATTATGCCGACCCAGCGAGACCACCACCAGCAGAAACACGCCCCGGTCGGCATAACCCCGCGGTCCGGATACTCTGAAGAAAGCCGCGGCCTTCTTCGCCCGGGAGTCCGAGTAGAGCTGAAGTACCAGCTCATGTGGCAGGAGAAGGCCAACTTTCCGATCACGATGATGGCGCGGCTGATGGGCGTCGCCAGGTCGGGGTACTACAAGTGGGTCAAGCAGACCGGCGGCGACCTGACCCGCAAGGCGCGCTCCGTGCGCGCTCGCGAGCGGGTCTGGATCACGAAGCTGATCTTGCAGGACTTCCGGTCGGCGAAAATGCGCCACGGCGCCAGGCGGGTCCGCGCCCAGCTCGCCAAACTCGGGGTCGGGGTGTCATTGTGGCTGGTCCGCAAGATCATGGCCGAGCTTGGGCTGGTCGCGGTCCAGCCGCGCGCGTCCAAACGCACCACAATCCCCGCCACGGACGCCGGGACACGCCGGGACCTGGTCCGACGCCGGTTCTACCCGCCAGTCCCAGGGACGTTCCTGGTCGGCGACATCACCTACTTGAAGACTGGGGAGGGTTGGGTGTACCTGGCGACAGTGATCGACTTGACCACCAGGATGGTGATCGGCTGGCACATGGCCGACCACATGCGGACCAGCTTGGTGGCCGACGCCCTGACGATGGCCTGCCACTCGGGGCTAGTCGCCGGCGGGGCCGTGTTCCACTCCGACCGCGGCAGTGTGTACACCTCAGCTGAGCATGCTCGCCTCGTGAACACATTCGACGTCAGGCTATCAATTGGTCGTACAGGCGTCTGGTGGGATAACGCCGTCGCGGAGGCGTTCTTCGCATCGCTGAAAAACGAGATGTTCCACCTCGCCAAGTGGCCTACCAAAGCCAAAGCCAGAGTCCGGGTGGCCGAGTACATCGAGGTGTACTACAACCGCTCCAGACCCCACTCGACCCTCGCCTACCGCACCCCAGCCGAAGCCTGGAACGACCACTTCACCCACACCCTGCCAACCGAACTACCCCTGGCAGCCTAACCAACCCCAAAACCAACAAACCAAATGTCCACAGAACTTGACACAGCCCAGTCGGCCTCAGACGTCCCGGACACCAAGGTCAGGTATACAGAGCGTCAGGCGTCCGGGACTCCCAGCGCCGTTCTCATCGCAGCGAACTTGGCTTCGGTTTCGCTGAGTTCCTCCCCGGGAACTGATGCTCGCACGATGCCGCCCCCGGCGAAGAGTTGCGCGCGGGTCCGGTCGGGGCTCATCTGGGCACCGCGTAGCGCGATTCCCCATTCGCCGTCGCCGGCGGCGTTGATCCATCCGACTGGGCCCGCGTAGCGGCCCCTGTCGGTCCCCTCCAGGTCGGCTAGTAACCTGCGCGCGGCGGCCGTCGGTGTTCCGCACACCGCGGCCGTCGGGTGTAGGGCGTTCGCAGCATCCAGGGCGTTCGGTCGTGGACCTGTCGCGGGGAGAACTCCCGCAAGATCGCTGGCCAGGTGCATCACGTTGGGCAGATGCAGCACGTACGGCACCTCGGGTACTGAGAGTTCTTCGGTGAACCCTGCGAGCGATCGTGCCACGGAGGCGACGGCGAACTCGTGCTCTTCCAGGTCTTTGCTGGATCGCGCGAGGGCGGCCGCCCTGGCAAGGTTCGCGGCGTCATCGTCGGTGCGGCGGATGGTTCCCGCCAACACGCGGGAGGTCACCAGGCCGTGCGCCATGCGCACTAACAGTTCCGGGGTCGCGCCCACCATCCCGTCCACCGCGTAGGTCCAGCAGGTCGGGTAGGCGGTGGCGAGCCAGTCCGCGATGGCGCGCAGATCGAAGGGGCGCTCGGCCACAGCCCATTGGTCCCGCGCGAGCACCACCTTGTCCGCGACCCCCGCCTCAATCGCCTCGATCCCCCGGCGGATCACCCCCGGCCACTCGCGCGCGGGCCACGTGCCGTCCTCTCGGTGGACCGCCCCTGGAGTCCCCCAGTCCTGGGGGGCCTGCGTCGCCTCCCCGATCCTCGTCATCCATCCCTGCCCGCCCCGCATGCCGACGATGACGGCCGGCACCTCGAGCACCGACGCGCGGGGTGAGGCGTCGTCGAAGCAGAAGGTACCGAGCGCGACCAGACCGCTGGCGTCGGCCCGTACCTCATCGCTCACCTCGGCGCGGGCGACGACGGCGCGCCACCAGGCGGCCGCCCGTGTGATGCGGTCCGGCCCCCGCAACTCAAGCCGGGCAGCCCGTCCCCATCCGACCATCCCCTCCCCGCGCCTCATCCACACGGTGGGCGCCGGCCCTGGGGCGTGGCGCAACAAGGGGGCGGTGGGCTCGCCCGCGGTAGTGCGCACCGTCAGGGCGGGCACGTCGTGGGGGCGTGTCGGTGACATCGCCGACAAGGGTAACCGTGGCGGGCTGGCGTTGTGGGAAGCGCGGACGGGGGCGGTTGCGACCTGGGGCGCGGCGCCGGGCCGGGTGAGCGCTGGCGTGACAATGCCGCGCGGCGAGGTGAGCCAGTGGTGCGCACTGAGGCAGCAGGCGCCATGGTCAACGAGGCGTCACGCTAACGACACCACCACAGTCGAGTTTCACCTTTTGGGGCTGAAATCGCCTGTGGAAGCCCGGAAACATGAAACTCGACGGTCTGGAGGGCGCCTGAGGTCGTCGAGTTTCACGTTCTGGGGCTGAAATCGCCTGTGGCGGCCCGGAAAGGTGAAACTCGGCAGTCGGCAGTCGGCAGTCGGCATGGCAGTCTGTCAGGGGCACAGAACCGTCGGAGCCGTTGTTGGTCCACGCGGTCACGCTCTCACTGAGGTCCTGGTGGCCCCGGCCCGCCACGGCCGCGGGGGGGGGGCGCCGTCGCAGCCGGCCTGGCCGCCATCGGCGTCAGCGTCGCCGACTTGGGTGCGGACGAACCTCTCGATGTGGCGCGGCTCCGCGCGCCACGGCCTGAAGATGCTGGATGTCTGCGCGCTCGCGACGGCCATCCACACCGGCGTGCCCCACTCGCCACCTTCGACGTCAAGCTCGCGACGGTAGCTCTGCGGCTCGGCGTACTCCACCCGGCCTGCGCCGAACCCTGAGGCTGCTGTGGGGACGGTCACTGCACACGTGTGAGTGTGCATGCCAATACATGTGTATGTCCACCAACGACCGCCGGGCTCAGGTGCTGTTTGCGCCGGAGCAGTACCAGTCCTTGGAATCTCTCGCGTTGCGCCAGAAGCGGTCGGTTGGATCCGTGGTCCGCGAGGCGGTGGACGATCTACTGGCCCGTCAGCGCGATGACCGGGTCGCCGCCCTGACCATTGTCCTTGCCGGTGGCGATGGCGCGTCTGAGCCGGCCCTAGGGCCCCTGACCGTGGAGCAGTGGCGCGTTGAGAACGAAGACCGCGATCGAGGATTCGACGAGAAATGATCCTCCCTGATACCGCCTTGGTGGATACTGCGGTGCCTGCACTGGCTCTGGGTGGCCCATCCGACCTCAAAGGTGCGCGTATCCGCATCTTGGAAGCTGGCGCGGATGGACGGCAGTCCGCATTCGCTGCGGCGGACGGCGTTTGACGCGACGACGCCGGCGCGGGGCGGCGGGATCGCGCACCACGGTAGCGGCGGCCAGTGGCATGATCGACCGGTGGCTGCCGATTTGACCAAGCGTCCCGGTGAGGTGGCGGCGATGTTCGACCGCGTAGCCCGCCGCTACGACCTCACCAACACCGTGTTGTCCCTCGGGCGAGACCGACGATGGCGCCGCGCCACCTTGGCGGCACTCTGCATCATTCCCGGTGATCGGGTTCTCGACCTGGCCGCGGGGACCGGAGCCTCGACCGTAGCCCTGGCCGATTGCGGTGCTGATGTGGTCGCCGTGGACATCTCGGCCGGGATGCTCATTGAGGCGCGGGGGCGGGGGGCGGTGAGGGACGCCATCGTCGGGGATGGGGAGCACTTGCCTTTTGCCGATGGTGTATTCGACGCAGTGACTATCTCTTTCGGTCTACGCAATGTGGCGGACTCGCCGGCGGTATTACGTGAATTGGCGCGGGTGACCCGGCCGGGCGGGCGGCTCGTGGTGTGCGAGTTCTCGCGGCCAATATGGGGACCGTGGCGGGCCGTGTACCTGGGATATCTGATGCGTGCGCTGCCGGTGTTGGCGCGGGTGGTGTCTTCGCATTCCGAGGCTTACACTTATCTGGCCGAAACTATCCGCGCGTGGCCTGATCAGCGGGAACTTGCCCGGATAGTCGCCGAAGCCGGCTGGACGAGCGTCGGGTTTCGCAACCTCAGCGGCGGGATAGTCGCGCTGCACCGAGCCGTCCGGCCGGCGTGATGGGCGACTACACTCCGCTGGAGTCGCATAGTGGGGGACCCGTCCACCGGACTCTGTCCACGTGATTGCCCGCGACGGGACGGTAGCCTGTGGTTTCAAGCCCTCGGCGGGGTCTGAAATCCGGAATAGGGATCTGGTGGAAGGCAAGGACCCCGTCGGGTATCTGATCCTACCTACGGCCCTTGTTTCTGGACCATTCGGTGATAGCCTGCAAGGGTCGTGCTCGGCAGCCATCGTAAGAGATGCCTGAGCCCGCCGAACCCCACACCCTGACAAGACTCTCGAAAGGGAGGTAACCACAATGAAGCGACCTGCTCATCGACCCCGTGGCCTGGCAACACTGGTCACGGTGCTTCTCACAGTCGGGCTTCCAGCATCGACTCACGCGACGCCATGGACCGCGGACGATACCGGAACTGGGTCGTCCGAAGACACCTTTGAGTTTCCGCCACCTCCGGATCCGTCGTCCGATGTCCACGGTGTCGGCATCCTTGAGGTCGCTGCTGACTTCCGGGCTGCGGCGCTCGAACTCCTGGGGGATCGTTTTGTCGAGTTTTGGCTCACTCCCGAGCAGGACCACTATGTTGTCGGTGTCCATGACTTGACCGCGGACGAGGCGCCGGCGATCTCCGACAGTCTCAGCCAAATCGCTCAGGTCGAGGTCGTCTCGCGCCAGGTGTCTCGTGGTCAGCTCGACGAGTTCGCAGCAACGGTTGAAGCAAAGCTCGCCGAAGGCATCGCCTGGACGTCATTCGGAGTCAACTACGAGAGCGGCACGGTGGTGCTGGAGCTTCCACCCGGCTCCGACTACCCAGCCGTCGCCGAGGCTTTCGCCGACCTCGATGGGGGCCTGATTCTCACAGGAGAAGCTGCCAAATCCACAGTGGTTCCATTCGGGAATGCTACTCTTTCCGACGTACCCAGGTTGGCAATCCTGCCAGACCTCGTCAGTGCCACTTCACAAGAAAACATGTACTCGACACCATTTCGCGCAGGGAAATCCCTTGTTAAGCATGATATGACGGAGTGGGTAGAAGCTTGCACATCAGCCTTCGTATTGCGCGGGGGTACCGATCCTCAGAACTACTACGCTTTGACGGCGGGTCATTGCGACCCAGGCTGGCGAATGTTTGGGCTCGGCAGCAAGGTGGAAGGTTCCATTGCTTCGACTACGGGTACCGTGAAAGCGCTGTCGGCACTCCTCAACAACACCTATTGGGATCACGAAGGTGACATTCCAGCGGATGCCGGCGTAGTCGGTTTGCCGGCCAACGTCTCCCCTAGTCCTAGCGTCTACGTGAACAGCAGTCTTCAGCGTTCCGTCACCGGTCAGGCCAGTCCCCCGCTGTACGCTCGCGGATGCTTCAATGGCGTGACGACTCCACAGGAGAAATGCGGTACCGTTACGTCCTACAATACACCGGTCTACTTTGGTCCTGACCCACGCACAGACAACAAGCATCACTGGTTGCAACACGCGACCTTGATCACTTGGGACCCCGTCACCTGGAACTACACAGACTACGGAGACAGCGGGGGGCCGCTATATTCCGTTAACCCAGATGGCACTGCCGTTGCGCTTGGTGTTCTCTCCGGGGGCTACCGCGATGTCGAAAACCACCCAACGAACGTGAGCATCTTCTCCGATGTCAGTTATGCTATCAGTGCCACCGGTACGCAGCTCCACGGGATCGATAGATCACCATTTTGGTGTGTCGACTTGGTCTCTGGAGGGGCGGGCACGGTAACTGTCGCCGGATGGATCATCGATCCGGATCTGCCCGCGACCCCTATGTCGATCCATGTCTATCTGGGCGGTCCGGCGGGTATCGGAGAATCCGTTGCCGTTCCAGCGAACCTCTCCAGGCCCGATGTTGCGAACGCGTACCCCAACACCGGAAGCAACCACGGGTTCGCCGCCCAGATCAGCACTGCGAGGCGCGGTAACGTGCCGGTGTACATCTACGCCATCAACCTCGGAGTGGCCGGAGGAGCCAACAACGTCACCATGTGGTCCGGCACGGCCTACGTGAGCTAGAACCGTCGCGGGGTCACGCGCAGTGCGCCCGCACGTACCGACACTGTGCGTGGCTCAAACCAACCTGCTGGGTCCCGATTCTTGGCCTAGCGCCACATCGACAGCTTCACTAGTCGATGCGACACTGTCCTGTCATCACCTCCATACCAGAGGAGCGTCCCCTATGACACTATCCACTACTAGACCATTGGCTCGCCTGGTCGTTTCCGTTGCCGTTACGGTGATGGCTGTGGCCGCGGTCACTTCCTCGAGCGCTAGCGCCGCCGACGGCGACGATGAAACGATTGTTTGTCTAGATTTCTACGACATTCGCTCCATGCCGCCCTTAGCGTCGTCAGACGAAGTCCCCCCTGGAACCGTCCTTGTGGGAACCGATCCACAATCGCGAGAAGTCACGACACCAGATGGTGGCCGCTTCCTTAACGGTGGCGTGGTCTTTTTTGTCAATGGGAGTCCATATTCGGGCGCCAAGTTCACTGTGCGTCAGCGTCATCTTGGTCAACAGATCGTTCAGCTCGTGATCCTCCGGAATTACCCACAAGAGGGAAGCACCCTAGCCTGCCCATCGATCTTTGGCTATACACCTCCCGTGGTGGTCAAAGCGGTCGGGACAGTGACGGCAAGGCCTGCGGCATCGTCCGTGAGCACTGACACTCGTCTGCCGGTCTCGGTGAAGGTCAAAGCGCGCGGTGTTCCCAAGCCTGCGGGCAAGATCAGCGTCGCAGTCGATGGCAGCCACGCGCTGACCAAGGCCCTCAACCCCTCAGCCAAAGGCTCCATCCAGATCAAACTCCCCCGCCTGACGAAGGGCAAGCACAAGGTGACCGTCTCCTACATGGATGCCACCGGAAAGGTCCAAGACACGACAACGAAACCCTTCACCATCCGCGCGCGATAGCGCACGTGCTACGGTTCGGACCGCACGAGAATTCTCTGCTGCGTTCCCCGTATGGAGAAGGACCCCGAGGAGGATCACATGAGCTACCTCACCCAACCTCGCCACTTCAGCACTCCATGCCACTTCAACACGCCACCACACCCCTTGGATCAACCACCTCGTCGATCCCACACTGTTCTGTCACCACCTCCGATCCGAGGAGCGTCCTCTATGACACTATCCACCACCAGCCCATTCGTCCGTCTGGTCGTTTCCGTCGTTGCGGTGATGGCCGTGGCCACGGCCACTGCCTCAAGCGCTAGCGCCGCCGACAGCGACGACGAGTGGATGCTCTGTCCCAATGTTTCCGGCACTCGCAGTATGGCGCCCCTAGCGCCGTCAGGCGAGGTCTCCCCTGGAACCGTCCTTGTGGCTTTCCCACCACTACCGAGGGAAATCACGACACCAGATGGTGGCCGCTTCTATACCGGCGAAGCGATCCTGCTCATCGACGGGCATCAATACCAGAACGCCAAGTTCACTGTGCGCAAGCGTCATCTCGGCCAACAGATCGTTCAGGTCGTGATCCTCCGGGAGCTCCCACCCGAGGGAAGGACTCTGCCCTGTCCACCAATCTTTGGGTACACGCCTCCCGTGGTGGTCAAGGCGATCGGGACAGCGACGGCCAAACCTGCGGCATCGTCCGTGAGCACCGACACCCGTCTCGAGGTCTCGGTGAAGGTCAAGGCCGATGGCGTTCCCAAGCCTGCGGGCAAGATTCGTGTCGCCGTCGATGGCACCCACGCGCTGACCAAGACCTTGGATCCTTCGGCCAAAGGCTCTATCCAGATCAAACTTCCCCAGTTGGCCAAGGGCAGACACACGGTGACCGTCTCCTACGTGGATGCCACGGGAAAGGTCCAAGATGCGACAGCGAAACCCTTCACCGTCCGCGCGCGATAGCGGACGCGGCACCACACCACAACAACCACCCCACCGAAGGGGGTCAGTATTCACGCAGCGTTGACACGGGGACTTGTGCCTCATCGGTCTCCCCGACCAGCACGGTGCCGGCCTCGCCTGTCAGGCCTGCCGCGAACCGTGCGCCTGGTGTCCCACGCAGCCTCCGGTGGTACACTCAGGAGATGCCGACAATCCTGCCTCGCACTCAGGTGACCCACACCGAACCCATTCGCCGAGCTCTGGATCTGGCGGGCGAACGCTGGCCAGGCCTGACGCCGCAGCGGCTCCTGGTCCGGCTGATCGAGGAAGGAGCCGATTCCCTGGGACGCGATCGGGCCCAAGGGGCCGCGGAGCACCGGCGGCGGGTTGAAGCCCTGGCCGGCCGGTACCCCGGGCTCTATAGCCCGGATTACCTTGACGAGCTGCGGAAAGACTGGCCCGAATGATTGCGCTCGACGCCAGCCCGCTGATCGGACTCTTGGAACCCAACGATCTCCACCACGCCGCCGCGACGGCCCTGCTCGCGGACGCTACGGGACCGTTGCTGGTCCACGCGGTCACGCTCGCCGAGGTCCTCGTGGCCCCGGCCCGCCACGACCGCGAGGACGCCGTCGCAGCCGACCTGGCCGCCATCGGCGTTAGTGTCGCCGACTTGGGCGCGGACGAACCGCTCGACCTGGCGCGGCTCCGCGCGCGCCACGGCCTCACAATGCCCCACGTCTGCGCGCTCGCGACGGCCATCCACACCGGCGCCCCGCTCGCCACCTTCGACGTCAAGCTCGCGACAGTGGCACTGCGGCTCGGCGTGCTCCACCCGGCCTGCGCCGAACACTGAGGCCAGAACCGCTCCGTCCGCGCCGCCGCCCGCCAGGTCCCAGCGCAAGCGCCGTCCACGACGACCACGCCACTCGACCTGCGCAACAGCCACCTCAAGCGCCATCGGCGCCTTCCGGGACGGTCGTGGTGACGCGTCCACTTCCAGCAATGTCGGAACTATACTTCCGGTATTGCACGAACAGGCGCCTTGCTGAGCAGGCCGGCCCGGAAACGTTGGCTGCGGACAGAAGAGCCTTCGGTCTTGTTTTCGAGAACCTATGCCTGCGCGACCTGAGCATCTACGCCGCCGCCAGCGGCGCGACCGTCTGGCATTACCGCGATCAGGCCGAGCTTGAAGTGGACGCGATCGTTCAGGACCGCTCCGGGCGTTGGATCGGAGTGGAAATCAACCTCGGCCCCCACCACGAGGACGCCGGCGCAGCATCGCTGGTCGCGCTCCGAAACAAGATGGTGGCGGCCGGCGAACCACCTCCCTGCGCTCTCGTGGTCGTGGTGGGTACAGGGAGCTTCGCCCATCAGCGCGACGACGGAGTCTTCGTGGTGCCCATCGACCTTATGGGACCCTGACCACTAAGCACCGAACTTCCAGTGGATGTCCGAGCCACCTCCGCCTGGTCCTGAGTACACCGGTGAGCCGCCCAGTCTCGCCCGGTCCACCGCTGGCTCCTGCCACGCGGCGAGGGATTCGGCCCCTGGGCGCAACCGGTAGCCCGCAGGCGCGAACCCCTTCCCGCTGAGGTACTCCCCGCTCGGCCCCGGCAGCAACCCGAGGACGTACTGCTCCAGGGGGTCGGCGAACCCTTGGGCGAACAGGTCACGGGCGTACCCCCACAGGTGGGGGAAGTCCCACACTTGCTTGGTCTCGGACTCTCCGAAGATGGCGGCCAGCGCTGGGCGGTAGGCCCGTTCGAAGCTCGACAGGGTCTGGAAGAGGCGAACGTCGGAATCGGTGGGCGTCGCGCCAAACAGGTACCGCCGGGTGGCCAACCGGGTGTTGTAATCACCCAACCGGGCATAGAACACGTCGAATGCCGCTCGCGCGGCTGCCTGGCTGCGCGCGAAGATCACCTTGTAGGTGCCGTTGTTGACATCGTCGAAGATCTGCTGGTTGAGCAGGTCAATCGCCGGCCGAAGCGCTTCGGGGTACAGGTCCGGCGCTCCGGGGGCATGGTGCTCCCGCCACGCGACCTCCCAATCCTGGGGCATCACGTGGTAGTCGTTCGAGACCACCTGACCGGTCTGGCCGTCGATCACCGACGGCGAGGTCGCTCGTCCCTGAAAGCCCGGATCGGTGAGGGTGTAGAACCCATCCAGGTGGTCGAACCCGAAGCGGGCACGCAGGTCGTTGCCGTGCTCGGCAATGACCCATCCCTTGGTGTCCTTGCCGGTCAGCAGGTAGAACGGCACGGCGTCGGACAGCCCAAGCAGGCGCAGCAGGATGTTCTGGCGCCGAGCCCACCCGCACCCCAGCGACCCCAGGATGAAATAGCGTCCCGGCTCCACCGGCGCTTGGCCCTGCCCGGGGCCGAAACGCGTGCGGAACCAGTTCCCTTGGCGGATGAACGCGCCATCGTCGCCCAGTTCGCGATGCGGGAGACCTTTCGCGGGCGGCGCCGCGGACGGGGCGTGACGCAGGTCGTATTCGATATCAGCAGTGATAGTCATGATGATCCCTTCTCAGGTGATAGGTAGGAGGTGGACGATGCCGGAGCCTGGGCTCCGCATGTCAAGACAGTTCTCAATTAGGCTGGCTTGGTGATGTTGTAGGAACTCCAGTTGTTGCCCGTGGCCGGATCGAACAGGAAGCCCGTGACATCAGGCGTACTGGCATAGGAGTTGCGCAGCACATACAACGGCAGGACATAGGCCTGCTCTTCCAGGACATAGTGCTGGAATTCGGTGTATGCGGCGCGCCGGGCGTCGAGATCGAAGTTCTGTTGGCCGGCCGCGAGCAGGTCATCGACCGTCGGATCGTCGATCTGGCCGAGGTTGATGAACCCGATAGCTGGATCGGAATTGTATTGGACCGCGAGGGCAGAGGCGACGTCGCCAGAGTTAAGCGAATTGTCCCAAGCGACATAGTCGTTGGCCTCTCTACGCTCGGTCCATGTCCCCGAATCGACCGATTGCCAGGTATAGTCGACATCCAGTGCCTGCTTGACGGCGTCGGCGATCGCCTGGGTGAGGATGTCGCGCGAATCGCGGACAAACCGCGAATTGGAGACCAGGGGGATGGCGAGACGTTCGCCCGCCGCGTTGGTCCGGTAGCCCTCGTCGTCGCGCCCGGTCCATCCGGCCTCATCGAGCAGCGCGGCCGCCTCGTCGGCGTCCGGGGTGAGATAGGACTCGATGGCCGGATCGTAGAACGGCGTGACCGGGCTGATGGGGGACTTGGCGGCGGCGGCCTGACCGTTGTACACCGCCTCGACAATGGCATCCAGGTCGATCGCCTTCTGGATCGCGCGGCGCACCCGGACATCGTCGAACGGCGGGCGCGACACGTTGAAGAACAGGGTGTACGGAGTTCCGGCATTCTGCCTGATCGCGTAGCTATACGCGCTCGCGTCTGAGAACACCGAGACGTCCTGGCTGGGCACCGAGTCGATCGCGTCGACCTGCCCAGATTGCAGGGCGCCGGACCGGGTCGAGGCCTCGGCTAGGAAACGGAACGTGAGATTGGTGACATGGGCCGGACCGTTGCGTCCGGTCAACGTCTCCGGCGCCCACAGGTAGTCTTCGCGAGCGGTAAGGACCAGTTGTTCACCCTTGTCATATTGGCTGACCGTGAACGGCCCGGTTCCATGGACACCGATACCGAACTTCAACTCGTCGAGGTCGGTATCGAAGTCCTTCGGGGAGATCGGCGAACCCGACAGCGAGGACAGGCGTTCCAGAATCCGCACATCGGGTTCGGTGAGGACGATGGCGAAGGTGTAGTCGTCGACCTTCTCCACCCGATCGAGATTGACCGCCCAGTTTGTCGATTCGACGATGGCTGGGTCTTGGGTCTTGGTGAAATTGAGCACGGCGGCATCGGCGTCGAGCACTTCGCCGTCGGAGAAAGTGATGCCCTCGCGCAGCGTCACGGTGATGGTGGTGGAATCGTCGGAGATGTCAAACGATTCGGCGAGCCAGGGATGATAGTCGCCGTCGGCATCGTGAAAGAGATAGGAATCGAACAGGTTCCTCAGGATCGGTGTGGCAGCATCCTGAGAGTTGATGAACGGGTTGAAACTCGCCGGTTCGGTTTCAACCCCCCACGAGAAATCCGCCGCCGCCGGCGAGGAGTCGGGAGCGTCATCGGCGGCAGGTCCGGAGCACGCGGCGATGGCGAGGGCGATAGACACTCCGAGAGCGGCAGCCTGCGGGTACCGGGAGCGATGGGCGAGTGGGGACACGGGTCATTCCTTTCGTGGAGACACGGGTGGGGCTGGGAGGGATGGGGGACTCACGGACACGCGACGGCGAGGGGCAGCTTCGGCACCGCGGCGAGGAGCTCGCGGGTGTAGGGGTGGCGCGGGCGGTCGAAGACCTGGTCTGCTGGCCCCGTCTCGACCGCCCACCCGTCTTTCATGACAATCACGCGGTCGGCGAGGTGGTGGACCACCCCGAGGTCGTGGGAGATGAAGACCACCGAGGTGCCGGTCTTGGCCCGGAGAATCGCCAAGAGATCCAGGATCTGTGCCTGGACCGAGACGTCGAGGGCAGAGACCGGTTCGTCCGCCACGAGGACAGCCGGTTCGCCGATCAGCGCGCGGCCAATCGCCAGGCGCTGGCGTTCCCCGCCGGAATAGCGGCGCGGTGAGGCGTCGAGAGGCACATCGGTGAGCGCCACCAGGCTGGCGATCCGATCGACTCGCCGGCCTACCTCCGCATGATCGAGCCCCAGTCCCCGCAGCGGTTCGGCCAGGACTTGGCGCGCCGAGTACCGGGGGTCGAACGAGGAGAGGGGGTCCTGGGCGATCACCTGCACCAGACGGCGGCGGTCGCGGCGCGCGCGATCCGGTAGTGGTGCCCATGGGCGGCCATTGAGCAAGACCCGGCCGGCACTGGGTTCCAGCAGGCCGGCGAGGATGCGCGCCAGCGTCGACTTCCCGGATCCGGATTCCCCGACGATGCCGAGTGTCTCACCCGCCCTCACCTCGGCGGAGACCTCGCGGACTGCGTGGCAGGTGGGTTCGCCCGGCGCCGTGAAATCGCGACTGACCGCATCGGCCCGCAGGACCACGCGGTCGCGGTCCACGGTCCGCTGCGGCAGGGGGCGGCGCTCGAGGCTGGACAGGGCGTGCCCCCGGGTGGCCGCAGAGGGGACGGCCGCGAGCAGTGTGCGGGTATAGCTGGTGGCGGGGGCGGTGAGAATGTCCCGCGTCGGTCCGGCCTCGACTACGGCGCCGCCTTTCATGACCAGCACGCGCTCGCAGATGGCGGCCACGACGGCCAGATCGTGCGACACGAGCAGGAGTGCGGTTCCGGCGCGCTGGCGCGATGCCAGCAGGTCGAGGATTTGGGCTTGGACCGTGACGTCGAGGGCCGTGGTCGGCTCGTCGGCCACGATCAGGTCGGGCTCCCCGGCGATGGCGGAGGCGATCAGCGCCCGCTGGCGCAGCCCCCCTGACAGTTCGTGGGGATGGCGCCGCGCGCAATACTCGGGGTTTGGCATGCCGACCTCGGCGAGCAGTTCCACCACGCGTCTCGCGCGATCGCGGCGCGTGGCGGTGGTATGAAGCCGCAGAGCCTCGTCGACTTCCCGCCCCACCGTGCGCATCGGGTCCAGCGAGACCAGAGCGTCTTGGAGGACCAGCCCGATCCGTCCGCCGCGGATGGAACGCCATCTGCGTTCGGGAAGCGCCATGGCGTCGCGGCCGAACACCTCCATGGTGTCTGCCTCGACGATGGCGCCCCGCCCGGCCAGGCCCAACAGGGAGCGCACAGTGACAGACTTGCCCGATCCCGATTCCCCGACGATGCCGACCGCCTCACCGGGCCGAATGGTCATGTTCAGACCGGCGACAGCATGAATGTCGCGTGGCCGGCGGGGAAACGTGACATGCAGGTCGCGGACGGTGACCAGCGCCTCGTGGCCGCGGGCGTCGCCGGGGGT
>JAISBQ010000219.1 GCA_031266115.1 Bifidobacteriaceae bacterium | reverse complement strand
GGATCTTGGGCTAGTGCCATCGTGGTCAGGGTGTTATATACCTGCCAGGCGTTGATCGCGGGGAGGTAGGCGTGGAGGAACGCCATCCCGTGACGGGCCTTGTCGATCCATACCGCCCGCTTCGCCGTGGCCCGCGCGTGCTCCTCGCCGGCCGTGCGTGGATCGACCCATTCGGCCAACGTCCGGGTCAATGTGCGTAGGTCCGGTAGATTCCGGGTTTCCGGGTGACGGGACAACACGTCGCTGATGACATGGTCACGACGCACCACCTCCAAGTGTTCGGTGTCCCGCAAGATCTGGGTGGCCTTGGCCGCTCCGATCCGTCCATGACGTACTGCCTCACCCAGATCAGGTGACGCAGCCATCCCCATCCCCAACTCGACCATCCGGCCCACTGTCCCGTAGGTGTGGCCAATCCGTGCCGCGATCTCCTCCATGATCGACCGCGCCTCCAGCGTGTCGCCACCACGAGGCTCGACCAGACCCCATGCCAACGTCGCCCGCAGCCCCTCCAGATATGCGATCGATCTACCCAACTCGACAATCAAATCGACCGTCATATCCGCTGGACAATCTCGCTGACCGATCACCTCCACCACCCGTGCCGCCAACGCGGGACCGGCCGGCATATCCGCTAACTCTCCCACCACCGCCTGTTGCGTCCGCCATGCCGCTAACCGGCCCTCCCGAGCCGCACGGGCACGTTCAGTCCGTGCCAACACCTCTCGTTCAGCCTGTTCCCGCTCCAACTCCACCCATTGGCTCTCCAACTCCTCATCCTCCACCATCCCAGCCGACAACCACTCGGCCTCCAGTCGGGCCACCTCCACGTCACTCACCGCCCCCACACATTCAGGATCCATCTGCCCTCCCATCACGCGCTGACCCGCCACGTCACCCTCAACGCCCATCGTGTGCGCCCACACCACGCCCATCCCGTCGGGCTCAACCGCGGCCCGCTCAGCCTGAGGCCCCTCCACCCCCGCTGCCACGCCCTCGCGACGTGTCCCTTCGGTGCCATCTGCATTATCGAGGTGGGGAGTCCCAACCATCCATCTTGCACACCTGTACTCTCTCGGATCCGCGACACTACTAGCCACATCGATGCGTGTGACCTCATCGGGGCCTGGAGTGATCGCTGGCACACATCCACTATAGTACACTCGTACGTCCTGAGCAAGCCAGCCGACGCGTCCATGTGATCGCCCCTGCACGCGTGAACCCCACCCACCCGTTCACCCCACTGCGCGACCCCGGACGTGATCGCCCCTGCACCCCACCCGGCCGCGTGCCTCGATGACCGACATGTCGCTCGCGCACACTCTGAGACGCTATCGCTAATCATCTCACGTCGCTATTCGAGGGCTCTCGCTGAGGCCGAATTCTCCGGGATTTTCAATCACAAACGGACGCCCGGGATTCCGCAGAGACCTGCCCGCCCCCAGCGGCTCACCGATCGCTACCGACACTGCCCTTACGCCTTCGGCCGCCCGCGCGTCCCCTACCAACTCGAAGCACTGTCTGCTCCCGATCAGATAGTAATGGGCCGCTTTCATGTTCCCGTCCGCCTGCTCCACAGCACTCAATGATGCAAACACCGACGCCAGCCGACGGGTCTTCGCAACGCCATCTGCCGTCGCGCCAACCACCCCCATTGCCTCATAAGCGTAGCCCCGTGCTTCAGGCAGTCGCAACCCAGCGGCCGCGCTCGCAAGATTCGCAAACATGGCAGCTCTGTTGAGCCTCTGCTCCTCCAACGCCGGACTTATGAAGCGAAAGCCACTTCTTTCCAGCGCGCCCGTGTACTCGCCATTCAGGTTGATGCCCATGGTCAGATAGGCATGAGCCGTCGTCAGATGCCCCTCGGCCAAAGCATCCGCGCCGCACTGCGCCAGTGCCAGCTCGTAGTGGAGCAAATCCATCATGTCAATCTCGGTCCCTTGACCAACCCGAGACGCGACGCCATCCACAAGGGATGTCCGGATCTCTCGACTCGTCGACTGATCTCCAGCTAGAGCGCACAGCCTGGCAATCGCCACGCAGGCCTCTATGCGAGTGAAGGGCGCCGGCAACCGCCAGGCCGGCGACGTGTCAACATGCGGGTAGACAGGGCTCTCACCCACATCTGCGACAAAGCCCAGACTTTCGGCCAAAGACGAGATTCCCGCCTCAGCAAGAATCGAATTGTTCCCAATCTCACCCATCAATCGTTCCACCACTGGCGGCACGAACGAGCCCGGGTGAACAACCCAGAAAAGGTATGGGATTTGCTTGGACGCGGCGAACAGTCCTAGGTAGTCTGGTTTCAAATCCAGGTCTCGTCCCGAGAAGCCCGCGACTAGAGTTGGGCACGAGGAGAACAGACTCGCACACAAGGCGACCCATTCGTCTGGAAGGCCCCGCTTCTTTTGAGTTGCAAGGTCTACCAGGGAATTCGGCGCCGTGATGTTGCCGTGAAGTTTCAGCACAAGGAGGCAGTCATCGGGAATGCTGTTGGCTGGATTGTCCACGATGGGAGTCGCGACATGGTAGGGCACTCTGACATCGTTCAATGCCTGCTCAAAGAGAGTATCGAAATTCGTCGTCAAAATCGCTCGCAGCCGCCCTTCAATCGCCAACGACGCAGCGAGTCGATGCATGACGTTGGGCCTGTCGCTGTCAAGCACATCGAGAAATGTGAACCATTCCTTGCCAGCAAACGCGTCCGACACTGCCTGGCTGAAATACGTGACATCCAGCGAATCCAGCGACAAACGCGAAATCCCGTCTCGCGCCAGGGCCGAGAGCACCGGGACGGGATCCTGGGAGGACGATTCCGACAGGACTGTGGATTTTATCCCCTCTAGGATACGCTGGCTGAAATCCCACCAGCTTGGGACACATGCCGGTGGCCCCGCCGAGACGCCTGCCCCGGCAAGTATGACGAGAGGAGTTGACCACACGGCATGGGTCAGCGTGAGTGGACACATGACGCCTGCCAGGCCTTCGCGCTCCTAGCGGGCCTCCCGGCGCCGGCGGGCCGCCATGAGGAGAAGGAATAGGCCCAGGGTGAGGGCCGCCATCGTCCACACGACCGCTTCACGTACGCCCTCGGCACCCGTCTTGGCCAGCGGTGCTGGCTGCGGGACCGGTTCGGCCTCCTCCTCGACGATGGGCGCCACCGGCTCAAGCACCTGGAACTGGGCGCTGACGGCCTCACCGGAGAAGGGACCGGTGACGTGGAAGGTGTGGAGACCAACCTCAGCGTCCACCGGCACCGTCCAGGTGTAGATGGCCGCGCCGTCCGCGTCGCCCGTGACATCGCCAATGCTCACCGGGACGGAGTGGACCGTCCCCGTCGAGCGTTCGGACGGTTGGAGGTTGTGAACCTCGAAGGCGATGGTCTCGCCACGAAGCACCATCGCCCTGTCCGGCTTGACCTCGATCAGGCCCACACGCAGGCTGAACGCCTCGGAGACGTTGCCGGCGGCGTCCATCACGGTGATGGTCACCAGGTCGCCGACGGTGATGCCAGCCGGCAGGGCGAGGGTCCATGTGCCATTCGCCCCCGCGGTGACACGACCCAGCTCGGCGCCGTTGGCGCCGGCCACGATGACCACTCCGCCAGCCTCACCGGTGCCACGCAGGGCGCCGCCGCCCGTGGGAGCAGGGGCCGGCCGATCCGGGGCCACACGGTCGAGGACGAGCGGCGTGACCGCGGAGGACCTAACCTGGACCCGGTTGAACTGGTCCTCATGGACCACACGCAGCTCATCGGCGTGTACCGGGGTGTAGCCGGGCGGCGGGGTGATGGTCCATCGCCCATCGCTCCTGACAACGGTGCGGATCACCGTGCCGTCCGGGAAGGTCACGGCGACGGTGTAGCCGGGAACGCCCTCGCCGGCGATGGTCTGGCCGTTCGACGGGTCGACCCCGGGAGGCGGCAGGATGCTCTGGTCCGCCACGACGATGACATCGGTGGACACGTTGCCAGCGGCGTCGCTCGACGTCACGGCGAGATGTTCGCCCTCGTTGACCGCGCGGTCTGGCTCACACACCCATGAGCCATCCTCGTCGGCGTCGGCTTCGCACACAGTGCGGCCATCGGTGTCGGTGACCACCACGTGACTGCCGGGTTCGGCGTCGCCGTACACCGCCGATCCATCCGTGGGATCGACCACCGGCGGGTCCGGCGGGCTCGAATCGACCACCACGGTCACGGGGTCAGAGGAGTTGTCAGATGGATCGACGACAATCACCACGATCGGCGCCTCATCGGCGGGTCTCGGCGCGAGGGGTCCGCACCGGAACGTGCCGTCCGCGGCGATCACGGCCTCACACAGGACCGTGTCATCGTCCGGGTCGAGGACCACCACGGTGGACCCCGGCTCGGCGTCCGAGCCGGTCACTTCGGTGCCGTCGGTGGGATTGACGGTGGGCGAGCCTGGCGCCTCGGTGTCCGCGACGACGGTGGCGGCCGGCGAGACGAACCCATGCTCCTCGGTTGCCGTCAACGTCAAGACCATGCCGTGCGTGGGCGGCTGGACGAGGCTCGAGCAGCCGAACGCGCCATCCGCGGCGCTGGTGGTCTGGCATAGCTGAGCTCCTCCCGGTGCGTAGACCTTGATGGTCACCCCGGCTTGGGCCGTGCCGACCACGATGGTCGCGTTGGCGTAGGTGGGCACCGGGGCCTCGGGGGTCGCGACGGACTGAATCGCGACCGTGCGGGGGGCTGGCCCCGTGGACGCAGTCCCGTTGACCGTGAAGCTCACCGTGGCATTCCCAGCGGACGATGCCGTCGCCTGCGCGGTGTAGGTCCCGTCGCCCTGGTCGGTGGCGGCGCTCACCGCGCCGTGGGTGGTCTGGAACGTCACCTCATCCCCGCCGCGTCCGACGGGGTTGGACTGGGCGTCGAACAGGATGAGCGTGAGCAGGGCGGCGTCCGCGGCGTTGGCCTCCACGAACTCCCGCGTGCTCGTGAGTGTCGAGGTTAGGGTGCTGGCCGGCCCGGGCACCATGATTGCGGTGGCCGGCGAACCGGTGATCGCGGCGGCGAGGCCTCCTGCGTTGACGGTGGCCGCCACGGTGTACTCACCAGCAAGTGTCCCGGAGAAATCGATCCAGGCCATGCCGTCGGCGTCCGATGGCGGCGTCAGGTGCGTCTGAGCGGTTCCGTCGGGCGCAGTGACCACCACGGTGGCGCTGACGCCGGGCGTGTCGTTCCCGTCACTGTCTCGCAGGTGAACCTGGGCTCGGTGTGTGTCGAGTCCGTCGGCAACCACCTGTGTGCCCTCACGCTGGGTCGGGATGGTCAGCTCAGAGGTCACGGGGTCGACGGGACCCGGAGCGAACACGATGGTGACCGGCGAACGGACGATTTCCACCGTGGAGGCGCCGATGGCGGCATGCAGGGCGTAAGCGTTCGCCACGCGCGTGGACACGGACTGCACGGCGGTGCCGGCCGCACCCGTGACGATCTCCCAGCTCCCGCTTCCGGGCAGCGCCGGCGTGGTCCATAGGTGGATCGCCGCGCCGGGGGCGAGGTTGCCGTGTGCATCACGGGCTGTCACGGTCGCCAGCGTTGTCTCACCAACGGTCAACTCGGTCAGCGTGATGTCCAGCGTCGATGTCGCCGGATCGGCGCCTCCTGGCACGAAGGCGGCGATGGTGTTACCTGCTGGTGGGACCGCCACCGGCTGCGGGTCTGCATCGTCCAGGGTGACCGAGACAGAGAAGGTACCGGCGACGGTGGATCGGATGTCGGCGACATAGTCTCCGGGATTGGCACCGGGACGCACATCACTCACGGTCGCCTCAATCGTCGGATCGGTGGTCAACACCGCCACCACACCCAGATCACCAGCACGACCCGAGATCGGATTCGCCCACGCATCACCCACATGCACACTCACGGTCTGCACATGATCCGCCCCACCATCAGCCACCACATTCGGGAACTCCGACACCGAGAACCCCGAATGAACCGGATCATACCGATCCGGCACAAACTCCACCGTCGACACCCCCGGAGGCGTCAACGGCGCCACCGGCGTCGAACCCTGCCACACCACCGACACATCCTTCACACCCCACACATGAGACGTGATCTCCGCCGAATACACACCCGGCGCACCCTCCACAAACCCCGACACCACCGCACCACCCTGATCCCCACGACCAGCCGCCACAGCCTCCACCACACCCGCCTGACCCGTCACCGGAGTCCCCGTCGAAGACAACAACGTCACCACCAACGAATGAGCATCACTCCCATCCGCAACCCGCGTCCCATCACTCACCGCATACGTCGACCCACTCGCCACACCAGGAGTCACAAACACCTGCTCCACCACCACCGGATCCACCGACACCCCATCCGTCACCGACCGCCCATCAACCTCAGCCCACACCATCGACACCCCAGCCACATAAGCAGCCGACACAATACGCACCGTCAACTGACCAGCCGAATCCGTCCTCCCACTCGGCGCATACCCCGCAGCCACACTCCCCACCCCACCAACATGAAACTCCACCGGAGTCTCAACAATCGTATTCTCATACTCATCCACCACCGTCACCGTCGCCGTGTGATACGCCACCCCATTAGCCAACCGATCACCCGTCGAACCCTCCACCCTCGTCCGATTCGCACGGAACACCGGCGGACCAGGATCAAACGTCAAACTCACCGGCGACCCAGGAACCTCACGCGACACCGTCCCATACTCCGCATGCAACACATAACCACCCTTACGCGTCGTCACAACCGGCATCACCGCCACACCCGTCGCCGCCGACGTCACCACCTCACCATTATTCGGCAACTCAATCGCCGGAGACGTCCAGAACGTCACCGTCGTTGCCGCCGGCGGATTCCCCTCATCATCAAGAAGCGTCACCGTCGCCGTAATCGTCTCACCCACCACCGCCCTCACCCGATCAACCACCAACGACGACCGCCCACCCGGATCACCCGGAACAAACACCGCCACATCATTACCACGAGCCACCACCGACACCCGGGAACCACCATCAACCAAACTCACCGACACCCCAAAACTCCCCGCCACCGTGGAGGTGACGGAAGCGACATAAACCCCGCGCGCGGGAGTCGGGGTGAAGGCGCCAACCGTGGCCCTCACGAGGGGATCGCTACCAGGTAACACGGCATCGCCTTCGAGCACGGCAGTACCCAAATCGGTCACCGGGTTGAGATGGGCGTCGAGCAGGGTGACGGTGATCGTGTGGGCGTGAGCCAACGTCCCGTCGGCCACCTGGTCGCTGTCCGTGACCGTAAAACTGGATTGATCTTCGTCGGGTGGCCCCGCGACGAATTCGACCGTCGCGGTGCCGGGCGGTGTTGCAGGATTGATGGACTGACCGGCCCAGTCGACGGTGATCGTCTTGACGCCCCACACTGTGGACGTCACGGCCGCCCGGTAGACACCCTCGGAGATTTCGCTCCACTGCCCGACGCTCCCGGTCCCGATCCCACCGGTTCCGTCGGGGTGAACGGTCAGATGGCCGCTTTCGCCCGTTACCAGGGTCCGGTTGGCGTCACGCAGCGTCACGGTGATGGTGTGCGCGTCCAAGCCGTCGGCCACGCGGGTGCCCTCGGATAACGAGAAGTCCGACTGCCTGGGATCGACCGTATCGGCCACAAATTCCATCGCCAGCCGGGTCGGCTCGCTCGCGCCGCCCGTCACCGGGGTGGCGGCGGCTACTCCTGGCCTTCCGAACGTGGCGCTCACGTACGCGAAACCGGTTGTTGCCGGAGAGAACAGGCGGATCGAGTAGGTGCCCGGCGTGCCCTGCGACCCCGTGGTGCCGGCACGGTCAGATCCGGGCGCCAGGACGCCGACGCCATCGAGGTCGAACAGCACCGACGCCCCCGACACCGGGTTGCCGTGGATGTCGCGCGCCGTCACCGTGGCCTCGTGGAACACCGCTCCGCCAGTAGTTCGAGTTTCCGCGTCCGTGCCTGTCAACGTGGTCGTCGACGCCACCGGGTCAAGCGGATCGAAGATGACCGTCCTCGGGGAGCCACCCAACGGACGGGTCGCCCCTTGGCGGTCAACATAGGACGCCGAGATCTCGTAGCCTCTCGCCCTCAGAGTTGTGACGTCGATCGTGGCGAGCCCCTGCGTCCCCGTCTCCATGCAAGTGGTCACCTCATCGGAGATGAAGGGGTCCGAGGAGAAGCAGACGTGAATCCCAGCCACGGGATTGTGATTGGCATCGGCCACCGTGGCGGTGGCCACGGCAACCTCGCCAACTGGAAGACGGTCTGGTGTGACATCAACGGAGGAATTTGCTGGGAGAGGATTGTCGGCCACAAAAGAACCGACCACTTCGCCAATCGGATCGTCTAGGTCAGTAAACCTCACCGTCACGGTCTTATTCCCAGCGCTCGTCGAATACACACGGAACGTATAGCTGCCCGCGTCAGACCCAGTGAGCGCGGTGACCTCACTGATTGTGATACCAAGATCAGGCGCGACGGTGCGGATGATCTCGCCGACCGCATCCAGGACCCGGTTATCCTCGGCGTCGCGCAACTCAACACGAACCGTGTGATAGTCGGTGCCGTTGGCGATCTTGTCGCCGGGCGTGATGTACACGTGAGAACGCGTCGGATTCGGGATTCCGGCCGCAAAAGCCACCGAGGCGGGCGATCCATTCAGCACCTCCGGCACCCCGTTCACCCCCACCACGGTAGCCGCGACGTCATAGGAGGCCGCGCGCGTCGCGGTGATCCGCACCGAGCATGTCCCATCGACCTCGGTCTGGCACGTGGACGAGGCGAGCGAAGCACCCGACGCCGGATCGAGCGAGAAGGTGACGGTCTGGCCCGCGAGCGGAACGTCATCGTCGCTCTTGATCAAGGCGGTCGCCTCGTGGAAGTCACGGCCATCGGCGGTCTTGGACCCCGAGGTGACCGACAACTGGGATCCGGACCCCAGGGCGGCCTTCGTGAACGTCACCGTGCATACGGCGTCGCTGCCGGCTCTGGTCGCCTCGCCTGGGATGGTCACGGCGGTTGCGGTGACCGTCACCGGCACGCTCTCGCCACTTCCGAGGTTGCACGTTGCCGAGGCGATGCTCCATCCCGAAGGCGCCGCAGTCCGTGTCACGGTAATGGGATTCCCCGGCGTCGCGACGATGAAGGGGTCGGCGAACGCGACAGGGACGCCGGGAGAGGTGGTCGTCAGCGTCGCCGCGGTCGGCCAGGAATCACCCTGGCGCACGTTGCTCAACGAGAGGGTGAACGGTCCATCCGCGAGTCGCTGCGTGACGGCGGACATGCGCACCACGCTCGTGGCGATAAAGGTCCGATAGTCCTCGATTTCCCCGTATTGCTGAACAGTGGCGCCCGCCGCCGGACGAGAGGTCGACGTGACACCGGGATCGGAGGAGACGCGCGCCCGTGCGTAGAGCGGGATGGGGCCGTGTGGAGGCAGATTCGGTGCGGTGAACGTGCAATAGACGAAGCTGGTGCCCGTCTCGGGTGTCGAGCGGCAATCCTCGTCGCCGCTGCCCAGCAGCACCCTGTCGAAGGTGGTGGCCACAGCCTGGCCAGTAACACTGGTGATCCACGCCTTCGCTGTGGACGCAGCGACGGCGTCGGCGTCGCCGGATACCTTGAGGCGGAACCTGTACGTGTTGTTGGCGGCCATCACATAGGTCTGCGCCGGAACGAACTCCCCGACAACCCCGCCGGCCACTCGGGCGACAAAGAGACCATCGTCGCCGGTATGGGCGTTCGCATCGGGATCGTGCACGCCACCCGCGGACACTCCCGCGATGTCGCCGAGGTAGAGGCGGTTCGTGGCTCCGAGCCTGGGACTCGCATAGGGCCCAGGGACGGGAACGTCATCGTTGGTCGTGGCGTACGGAGCCGGGGCGTCGCCCCAGGATGCCGCGGTGGACAGGCCGAAATCGGCCGAGACCACGGCGAGTGAGGAATTCATGTCTACATGACTGACGAAGGCGGCGCCGCCCGTGGGATCGATCGGATTGGCTGTGTCGCCCACGGCAGCGGTGAGTGGGTCGGTGCCGTCGCGGCGGGCACCGTAGCAATCGACCCAGCCGTCCGCATCCGCGGCGGTGAGTGGCACCAATTCATACTCGGCATCGGCGGAGGCGCAGTACGGCTGAACCGTGTTGGTGCCCGTCACTCCGCCCGAGGTGAAGCTGAACTCCTTCGCCCTGGCGAAGGTCTGATAGGCGTTGACGTTGTCGATGACCGGCTGGGTCAACCTGACGATGTACTCCCCTGTCGCGGAGTTCACCAAGGCCGAGTACTTGCCTTCGCTGTCCGTTGTCAGGTCTCCGCGTTTGACCCACACGGGGTCTTCGTCCGAGCCGGCCGTGTTGTGGTAGACCTCGACATTCATTCCCTCGAGGTCGTCGTCGACACCGACCTCGTACCGGCCGTCGCCGTTCAGATCGTTGTAGACGCGCCCCTCGATCACCGGGGCCGTCTGGGCGCTCGCCAGGTCGTGGGGCGCCGTGCGGCTCCCCACGGGTGCACGACCAACGCTCGCGACAGTCCCGGACAGCGTGTCCCAGCGGTAGAAGTCTGCGTTGGCATCCAGCGTGTAGAGGGCACCGTCATGGAAGGCCATGCCGTACTTCATGGCGTTGGTGGCGTTCCCACTGAAAGCTTTGACAAGCCGGTAGGTCCACTGCCCCTCGCTCGGCGCGCCCGTATCCGGATCCTTCGGCACGTCGAGGCGGACCAGCGCATGGTGCGTGGCGTCGCCGCGCAGCAGAATGTAGAAGTTGCCGTTGGCGTCGATTGCCATGTCGGACGAGACGTGCCAACCGCCGTTGGCGTAGTCCTCCCCGGTGGCCAGGCTCCACTGATCGTTCAGCCCTCTGGCATCAGCGCCACGGATCGTGGAGACACCCGCGACACAGGCCAGCTTGACGGCGTCGGTCGGGAGCCCGAACTTGTAGATCGCCGTGCGCATGGACCACAGGTCCGCGGCCCCATCGACGGTGAAGTTGTAGTCCTCGTTGACGGAGTACATGTAGCCGGTCTTCTGGTCGATCTCGCCGGAGTAGCGGTAACCCGTCCGGCAGGCACGGACCGTCTCGGCAGAGGCCGAATCCGGTACCGCGGTCGCCGTCGAGCGGATGGGGCCGTACTGATAGGCGTTGAGCCTGGTTCCCTCGGCCCTGAACACTTGAACTGGGGTGGTGTCACTGTCGCTCGTGGCATAGGGGGTCGCGATGGACACCAAGTGGAGGGCGGTGTCCGTGCCGCCGCTCGCGTCGGTGAAGATCGGGCCGAGGGCGATGGTGTAGTAGTCGCTCGGGTCACCCGCGGTACCGCCCGCGGTCCCCGCTGCGGTGAACTGTCGCAGCATCGATGGGCCGACATTGGCGCCGAGCTCCCGCGGATTGGACACCGACAGGTAGGCGTCGGTTTCAGGCTTGTACCAGAGTTCCTCGGAGGTAAAAGCCCCGGTGAAGCCGTTGTAGAAGGTTGTCGCTTCCGCATCCGGGGAGCTCATCCAGCTTTGGACAAGGCTCACCCCACCCAGCGCAAACGCGACCGCCGTCGCCATGGCGACGGGCTTTGCTCCGGCGTTCACCAGGCGCCGAGCAATGCCGCCGGAAGATGTAGCAGAGCCAGAATTGAGGGCACGGATCGCGCGCATGCGTTGGACTTCCTTGTCATCGGGTACCGCCGCCGGGTCCAGCTGCAGTGAAAGTTAGTCGCGCCTGACGATATCGCACGCCGATGGCGCGCGCGCTGAGGACTGCCCGTGGCTGTCGGGGCTCGTCGACCCGTGAGCAGTGGCACGGAAGTCCCCTCCCCTGCCCGTCTGCTCACTCCCCCAGCCCCCTGTGCTGGACGCGATCGTCGAGTTTCACCTTTCCGGGCCGAAACCGGCCGATCTGGCCCCCAAACCTGAAACTCGGCGATCCCTGGAGTCGGATCTGACGGCGAGTTTCAGGTTTTCGGGGTCCAGACGGGTCCCAGAGCCCCGAAACCTGAAACTCGGCGATCTGGGGGGTTGGGGGGTTGAAGGACCAAACCCGTGCCAACAGGTCCCGACCATCCGTGGTGGCGCTGGTTCGGTACTGCCCATGGTCAGCTCAGACCCCAGCACCGTCCATCACCCCAGGTCACAGCCCTGGCCTGGGAGTAGCCACGTCCAGGGGTGTACCGCGCCAACGCCAACAACGTCCCCGATGGGCTGTCGGCACGGGTTTGGCACCACACCACCATGCCGACACACCCAAGTCGCACGCCCTGGGGCTCGGTCTCACACCGACACGCCTACACGATCACCGCGTGATCTGGACCTTCCCGTCCCCCTCGGCCATTCACACCCACACGCCTACACGATCACCTGTGGAGTCGCGGTAACTTGTGGACACACCCACACGATCACCCGTGGCACCCATTCGCTGTGGCAACACTGGCGCGGTCCGCGAATGGTGCGAGCTCCCAGCACCACCACGCCCCACCGCGGGTCACGTGGCCACGGCCGCCGTGGACACAAGTGCCCCTTTACACCGAGGGCCAGCGGCTTTGGGGGAATCAAGGCAACCGGCTGTTGCCCCAAGACCGCTGGCTCGGTGAGTGGGAGGCGCGACCACACGCGCGACCACGGATTGGTACAGCGTGTCTCGGGCAGCGGCACCGCCCCAGCCGCGTGGCCCGCGCCAGGTAGACTCGGGCGGTCTGCTCGCGAGTCGGCGCCGGCGAGCGCCGGTTCGCCACCGTTCCCCGAGCCCGCGCGGAGGGGCGCACGTCATGGTCGCCGCCCCTACCGGCACCGGCCCATTCCCCGAGCCCACGCGGGGGGCGAAAGCCACACAAACACCCGACACGCCGCAGGTCAGCCCGCCGCCCCGGAGCAAAACGAGGCACACTGCCAGTGGGTCGACTCCGTGCCGCGCTCGCGCCCGGGGTCCGGGTAACGGGTCGATCCGGCTTCACTCCGCCGGGCCGCGCGAAGCTCCGACCAGCTGAGATGCGGCGGCCAGCAGATCCGGCGGCGCGATGTCGCCGCCGGATCTTGCGTGTGGAGCCCGCTCGTCCGAGCCGCCGCCGACCAGGAAGGACCCCATGCCTCACCCGGACAAGCCAGTCCGTCCGCCCGTCCGCCGCTCGGCCATGCCGCTAAGACGCGCCGACGATGCCGGCCCGAACCTCCCGCAGAACCCCCCACCTCGCCGTGATGCCAGCGCCCGGACAACGCCGGAGGACCTTCCCGCCACCCGCATCGCCCCATACGGCGCCGCATGGGACTCCGGGCTGAACGATCCGCCCACGCGCATCGCACCGGAGGACCTCGCCCCCACGCGGATCGCCGACTCCGACGCCACACCGCCGTCCAGCCAGCCGCGTCGGGCCGCCTCCGGACGCCCCCTCGCGACCGCCCGTGGCAGCGCCCCTCGAGCGCCGCGTGCGCCACGCTTCGAACCCGGCGGAGCCCGGAGGCCGCGTGGCGGCATGGATCCTGGCTACCCGGTATCCGCCCAGCCCCCCTCGTACGAGCCTGGCGGAGCTCAGCCCCCCAGCCACCCGCCCCACCCAAGCTACGTCGACGATCCCGACTATGCGCGGCCCAAGCCATCTCGCCGTCGGCGCAGGCGCCGGTGGCGGCGCATCGTGGTCATCGCGTTGATATTCCTGGTGGCCTTCCCCCTTGGCCTGGTGGTCTGGGCGAACTCCAAGCTCCACCACGTGGACGCGCTGTCCACAGGCGCACCGACCGCAGGCACCACCTATCTCATCGCCGGCAGCGACCAGCGGGGGTCTGGAGGGGTGGACGATGCCGTGGATGGTGCCCGTGCCGACGTCATCATGGTGCTCAACGTGCCCCCTTCGGGCACCACGTCCCTCGTGTCGATCCCCCGCGACACCTATGCCCCCATCCCCGGCCACGGCGACAACAAGATCAATGCGGCCTACGCGCTGGGCGGTCCACCCCTGTTGGTCGAAGCGGTCGAGGCGCTGACCGGCCTGACCATCGATCACTATGTCGAGGTCGGTTTCGGCTCCCTGACACGGTTGGTGGATGCCGTGGGCGGCGTCGACCTGTGTCTGGACTATGACGTCGAGGATCCCAAATCGAAGCTTCAGTGGGCCGAGGGGTGCCACCTCGCCGATGGCGCAACATCCCTGGCGTTTTCCCGCATGCGGTACGCGGATCCCACCGGAGACATCGGCCGGGCCGGGCGGCAACGCCAGGTCTTGGGGGCGCTGATCGGCAAAGTGGCCAGGCCGTCATCGTTGGTCAATCCCCTGGCCGCGGTCAGGCTCGTGGATGCGGGTACCGCGGCGCTGACGGTGGACTCGTCGATGAACATCGTGACACTCGGCCGGATGGCGTGGGCCTTGCGCGCAGCCGCCGGACCGAATGGCGCCACCGGCACTCCGACCATCGCCACGATCGGCTACGACCCGGGTGGTGGCGTCGGCTCAACCGTGCTCCTGGACGCCGATGCCGCTGCCAAAGATTTCCGCCGCATCGAGAAGGGGACGTGGAAGGGTAACGACGCCACCGAGGAGTCCTGATCGCGATGCCTCGCCACACCGCCGCGCACGCGTCGAGCCCTCAACACCGCCGGACATCGGGGCGCCACCCCGTGCTCAAGGCGATTGCCTTGGCGATCCTCGCGACGATCGGCGCGGTGGGATCTGCGGCGGTGGCCATGGTGACGGAATTCGACCGCGCGTTGGTCTCCTACGACGCCGATGCCTTGGTGACGAACCGGCCCTCGGTTCGCGCCCCGAGCGCCAGCGGCGATCCCCGCGACCCGTTCGACGGACGGGCCGCCAACGTCCTCGTCATCGGGTCGGATTCCCGTGAGGGCTCTAACCAGGCGATCGGCGGCGGCACGTCGCGATCGATGAGGTCCGATTCGACCGTGATCGTCCACATCTCGGCAGACCGTTCCCGCGTCGAGGCGATCTCGATCCCGCGGGACACGCTGGTCGACATCCCTCCGTGCACGCTGTCCAACGGGACCACGACCCTGGGGGGCCACGCGAAGTTCAACGCTGCCTTCTCGTATGGCGCCACCCAGGGCGACAACGTGGGCGATGCGGCGGCGTGCACCATTCAGACAGTGGAATCGGTCACAGGCATCCGCATTGACGGCTTCGTTGTGGTCGATTTCGCCGGATTTGTGGGTGTGATCGACGCGATCGGCCACGTGACCATGTGCGTCGATCAGGCAATGCAATCGACGGATGCGAAGCTCGACATCGAGGCGGGATGCCAGGACTTCGATGGCACCACGGCGCTTGCCTATGCCCGCGCCCGCAAGGGTCGCGGCATGCCCGAAGGCTCAGATCTCGCCAGGATCGGGCGCCAGCAAGCGTTGGGGATCGCCATCGGTCGGCGGGTCGCTGGCATGAACCTGCTCACGTCGCTGCCGGACCTCTATCGTGTCGCGACCGCGTCGGCCAGGGCGATGACAACCTCCCCCAACCTTGGATCGGCCGCCAACCTGGCCGGTCTCGCCTTCGCGTTGCGCTCGACACCCCTGGACGAGATCGCGTTCATCACCGCTCCGAACGTCAGCGCCGGCGATGGCGCCAATGTCCTTTTCGCCCCGGGGATCGAGGCCCTGTGGGATGCCATCGCCGAGGACCGCCGGCCGGCCATCGCTTCCCCAAGCGCGTCGGACGGTGCCAATGCCGCCGCGACGCCACGCTAGGAGCGTGAAGGTCAGTCCTGCGATCGGTCGCCATCGGCGGCCTTGGTCACGCTGGGCGACCCGGATTCCAGCAGCCGAACGAACCCCTCCTCGTCGAGGATCGGTACCCCCAACTCTCGCGCCTTGGTCCCCTTCACCCCAGCACTCGACCCGACGACGGCGAAGTCGGTCCGTTTGGAGACCGAGCCCGCCGGCTTGCCGCCGCGCTCCATGATCGCTTCCTTTGCTTGGTCGCGGGTGAAGCCGGTGAGCGATCCCGTCACCACGACGGTCCGTCCCGCCAGCGTCTGAGGCGGACGCTCGTCCGCGGCGGGCGACAGGTCCACCCCCGCTGCCTCCCACGCCTCAATGAGCGCGACGTGCCACGGCACCTCGAACCACTGGGTGAGGGACCGCGCGATCACCGTGTCGACGCCATCGGCCCGCGTGAGGCTCGCTTCGTCGGCCTCGCGGATCGCCGAGACCGAGCCGAATGCCGCTGCGAGCGAGCGCGCGGCGGTCGGCCCGACGTGCCGGATCGACAGCGCCACCAGGATCCGCCACAGCGGCCGATGTCGCGCGGCAGCGAGCTGTTCCACGAGAACCTCGGCGCGTTTACCCGGCCTGGCCGGCGCCCCCGCCGTGGCCTTGGTCCAGAAGAACGGGTACCTGGTCCATCCGCCGCCGGGCTGCGGGCCATCGGCGATCGCGGCGGAGGCGTCCCATTCCTCCTGGTCCCGCTCCCCATCGAAGGATGTCGGCCCGTCCGCGGCCTCGGCCGTGCCGGCCTCGCCTGCCGGAGCCGGCTTGCCTCGTTTCTGGCGCCATACCATGACCTCGCGCAGATCGTCGACGGTGAGGGTAAACAGGTCGGCTTCGCCAGCCAGCACCCCTGTGGCGGGCTTCTCGGTCGAATCGCGGGGTCTCCTTGCGTCCGGATCGACCAGCGCCACGGCAGTCTCGTAGCCGAGCGCTTCGATGTCCAAGGCCCCTCGCGAGGCCAGGTGGGCGATCCGTTCCACAATCTGCGCACGGCAGAATTGCGCGTTCGGGCAGCGCACGTCTGCGTCTCCCACCTTCTCGGGCGCGAGGGGTGTTCCGCATGAGGGGCACACCGTGGGCATCTCGAAGGCTCGCTCCTGCCCAGTTCGCGCGTCCACCACCGGTGCCACGATCTCTGGGATGACGTCTCCGGCCTTGCGTAACCACACGGTGTCGCCGATCAGCACGCCCTTGCGGACCACCTCCGCCGCGTTGTGGAGAGTCGCGTGCTGCACCCAGGATCCGGCCACCTCCGCTTTGGCCATCACTCCGTACGGCGTCACCCGCCCCGTCCGTCCCACCGCCACGCGGATATCGAGCAGCGTGGTGGTCACCTCTTCCGGCGGATACTTGAACGCGATCGCCCACCGTGGAGCCCGGCTGGTCGCCTCGAGGCTTCGCTGAACGGCGAGGTCGTCCACCTTGACCACCATGCCGTCGATGTCGAAGTCGCCATCGTGCCGGTGTTTTCCCCGGTGGACGATGGCGGCCCACGCCTCGGCGAGGCCGTCCGCCATAACGGTGTCGTTCGCTGTCGGCAGACCCCATTGCCGCAACTGGCGGTACGCCTCGGACTGTGTGGCCCACGCGGGGTGAGGGGCGCCATCGCCCCATTCCAGGGCGCCGATGCCGTGGACCAGCATGGACAGGGGACGACTCGCGGTCACCTCGGGATGCTTTTGGCGCAGCGACCCGGCAGCGGCATTGCGTGGGTTCGCGAAACGCCGAAGCCCGGCGCCGGCCATCTCATCGTTGAGGCGGGTGAAATCGGCGGTGGCGATGTAGACCTCGCCGCGAATCTCCAGCACGCGGGGCACGTTCTCGCCAACCAGCCGCAACGGAACCGTGCGGATGGTGTGAATGTTCGGTGTGACATCCTCGCCCACGTGACCGTCACCTCGCGTGGCGCCGCGTTCCAGGTGACCGTCGATGTAGGTCAGATCGACAGCCAAACCGTCGATCTTGGCTTCGCACAGCAGATGCCCCGAGCCGACCGCTTCCGCGACACGCTTCCACCACGCGGCCATGTCCTCGAACGTGAAGGCGTTGTCGAGGGAAAGCAATGGCACGCGATGGCGGACCGGGGCGAAATCGGTGACCGGCGGCGCGCCGACGGTCTGGGTTGGTGAATCGGGAGTGCGCAGGGCGGGGAAGCGGCGTTCGAGGTCCTCCAGATCGCGCATCAACGCGTCATACTGCGCATCCGAGACCAGAGGGTCATCCCGCTGGTAGTACGCCGCTCGGTGAAGTCCGACCTGGTTCACCAGCGCGCGCCACGTGTCGCCGGCTTCGGCAAGGGATGTAGGTTCGGTCATCGCTGGTCCTTCCACGCGCACCGCCTTGGTTTGGGGGGGGGACCTCAAGGGGCCCACCCCAGATCCTCCACCATCCCCTAAGGCTGCACCCCCACCCGAGGGGCTCGGTCGGTCGCTCGGACATCGGACGCGTGCGTACGCGGCGTCCGATTGGTATTTCTACCTAGCAGTTGATATGGTCGCCGAGGTGCTCAGCCCGGTGATTGGCCCTTCGGCACGGATGACCGGGGCGAGGCCCCTGTAGCATGACCACCCGAAGAAGCACCCTTACCCTCCGTGCTTCGTATCCCGACCGTCCAAAGAATGGTGAGACATGGCCGACGATCCTACGGTTTCGACGCCTCCCGCAGTCGAGTCCCCCGCACCTGCGCGCAAGCGCCGTACCGCCATCTGGCTCCTCCTGGGGATCGCCGCCACGCTAGTCGGCGCCGCCACGGCCACCATGGGAATCATCAGCTTGCCGTCCTTGAGCGACGCGACCAAGACCGTCGACCTGGTCAACCTCGTGGCCAAGGCCAACGTCGCGCAACAGGCTCTCGCGACGGAACTCAACGAGATCACCATGGCCGGTGTCACGGGACGCGAACCCGACGAAGAACTGACCAACAAGGCGCTGGAAGACCTCGAGAAGGCCGGGAGTCCGCTGCTCTCCTCGTTGCCGTTGCCGGCCGACGAATTCGGCCGGCGCGCCGAGGCGCTTCTCGACGACGCCCAGGCACGTCTGGACAGGGCCCGATACTTCTCCGGACGCGGCTATAACGCCGATGACAAGGACGTGGTGCAGTTCACCACGTTGATCGAAGATGTTGACACCATCGTCGAGAAGATCCCTCAGGACACGCCGGACGAGGACATCAAGAACGATCTTCAGGAGTACCTCACACAGATCCGCGGCCTGCCGGTTCCGGTGATCGCCGAAGGCATTGAGGACAACCGCGGGATCCGAATCCAAGAACTCCTTGACCAGGCCAAGGGCAGCGTCGGGGGACCACGCACGGTGGTCTTCGTCTACTTCGGGCTTGCCGGGCTTTTCGCCGTGATGGCGGCCGTCTGGTACGTGGTCTACGCGCTGCGCCGACGCACAGCATCGACGGTGCCCGCCACACCGCGCGCACCCAAAGCCGCAAAGGCACCCAAGACTCCCAAGGCACCGAAGAAGGCGAAGGAATCGACCGCTGTCGAGGCGGCGCCAGTCGAGGTCTCCGCCACGACTCCGCGACCTCCCGGTGCGGGGCCGTCCTCACCCGCAGGTCGGCCCGCATCCCCCGCTGCCAGGCCCCCCCTCGTCCCAGCTGCGTCAAGCACGCCAGGCGCGTCAAGTGCGCAGGCCGCGCCGGGCACGCCCAAGACCCCGGCCATCCCCAGTGCGGCGCCACGCGGCGCGGGCGGGCGTCCCGGCGTTCCCACCTCGGCCAGCGCGGCCGGCAAGGGAACCGGTGGACCGGCATCGTCCACCACCCCGAGCACCCCCAGAGCACCCGGGGCGCCTGGCGGCCTCAAACCCGTGCCCGCCACCCCGCCCCGGCCCAGCGGTGCGCTTCCCGCCGCCCGGCCAGGATTCGCCCGCGGATCTGCGTCCGCACCGCCCCCGTCCACGCCCGCCCCCGCCGCACCGTCTCCTGGTGCACCTGCGCCTGGCGATGCCGACGAGACCAAGCCTGCCGCCCCCAAAGCTCCAGGCCCCAGGATCCCCTGGCGGACCACCAAGCCAAACGGAGGCGGCTCGCCGTCATAGGCGCGTCGCTGACGCCTTGCGCCAGCGCATGGAGGGCACGCGATGAGCAGTGCGCCAGGGCCCCGGTCGGGTGACTCGCGCCCTCGCTTGGTGGTCGCCACCGCGGTGCTGCTGTCGATGGGCGCTCTCACCGGGATCTACGCCACGTGGACTGGCTACCACGCCTACATGGCAGCGCGGGAAGACCGGGTGGTCACCCGCGTCGTGACGGCGGCACAGACTGCCGTGGTCGCGCTCGACGCCGAGGCCAACGCTGCCCGTGCACAGGGCGGCGCCCCGCCGGGGGCGGCGGCTGAGACCGACGCCTCCTTCGCTGAGGTGGCGGACGCGGCAGGCGCCGTCCCACCGCTCACCCCCTCCGAGCCCCGCGGTCCGGCCATCGCGCTGCTCGACGACCCGATGGGGTCGTTGGAGCGGGCACGTTCGGCGGATCCGGATGCCTCCGCGCCGGCAACCGAGGCCGGAGCGTCCTATGCGTCGTTGACACACGGCGCGGCGACGGTGTCGGCCGCGTATGCCGAGCTTCTCCTCGATCCATCCCTTGCCGCCTATGTGACCGGGTTCCTCGGCCCACCCACCACAGATATGGCCGCGTCCGCGGTCCTGGTGGATTTCGCTTCCGAATTCGTCAACGATGCGACATCGGCGGCCCAGTCCATCTTTTCGGCCGCCCTCGCCAGGTTGATCGTCACGCTCGGCGCGACTCTCCTTGCCGCGGGCGGCCTGCTGTTTGCTGTCCGGCACTGGCTGAGGCACCGGCGTCAGGCCGCCAGCCGCGCGCC